>JAEYNO010000149.1 GCA_023412515.1 Actinomycetes bacterium | reverse complement strand
CCCGTGCGCGGCGGCCCACGCCTCGACGGCCGCCACGAGCGCCTGCCCGCCGCGCCGCCCGTCGCGCAGCAGCACGTGCGCGTCGTGCCCGGCGGTCACGTCGTCGAGCGTCGCGGCGTCGGCCGCGTGGCCCGCCTCCAGCAGGACCGTCGCGCGCACGCCCGCGGGCAGCGCCGCGAGGATGCCGCGCACGGCGGGGTACGCGGTCTCGTCGGCCGCGAGCAGCACGCGCTCGGTCGCGCCGCCGGGGCACCACTGCACGCCGTGGTCGGGCGCACCCGCGCGCACGTCGGGGCCCGAGACCAGCAGCGGGTCGCCGGGGCGCGCGGCGAGGGCCCACTCGCTCGCGGGGCCCGCGGGGTCGTGCACGTAGAAGTCGAGGTCGAGCTCGCGCACGTCGGGACGCACCTCGTAGGCCGTGTAGCTGCGCAGCACGGGCCGCCGGCCTTCCGGGACCGCGCGCCACACGCGCCGCCACTCACGCTCGGGCAGCCCGGGCAGCAGGCCGTCGCACGGCTCGCCCAGCAGGATCTTGATGCGCTGGTCGAGCCCGTACGGCGCGAGCACGCCCAGGTCGGGCCCGGTGAGCGTCACGCGCACGAACCCGGGCGAGAGCCGCACGACGCGCGTCACGACCGTCGCGAACAGCACGTTCGGTGACGTGCGGAAGCGAGGCTCGACGGCGGGAGGCACGGGATAAGGGTTGCCATACCTCAGCCTCCACGTCCAGTCCGCGCGGGCGCGACCCAGGAGGGGGACCGACCGCGACGACGCTTCCGGCCGGCACAGGCGGAGTGAAGGGTATGGCCGTAGGCTTCAACTCGTGACGAACCGGGGAGAAGGATGACCACCGACCACCCGTGGCCGGCGGTCGACCACGAGACGCTGCCCTGGGCGGCGACCAGCCCCTACCTCGACGCGTTCCAGCGACGGCGCGTCGCGCGGCCCTACGAGGCCGCCGTGCCACCGTCGATCGCGGCGGCGCACCCGCGCGTCAGCGCCCGGGTGGCGGCGCTCACCGAGGAGGCGACGCTCGACGTCGCACGCTTCGACAGCGCGATGGCGTCGCTCCCCGTCCCCATGCCGACGGTGCTCCTGCGGACCGAGTCGGCGTCGAGCTCGCAGATCGAGCACCTCACCACGAACGCGCGCAACCTCGCGCTCGCGTCGCTCGGCGTGCCGTCCCGGCAGAACGCCGACCTCGTCGCAGCCAACGTCCGAGCCATGACGGGCGCCCTCGCCGCGGGCGACGACGTCACCGCGGCGGGCATCCTCGCCGTCCACCGCGCGCTCCTGGCGGAGTCGGAGCCCGAGACCGCGGGACGCTGGCGCTCCGAGCAGGTGTGGGTGGGCGCTTCGCCGATCAGTCCGCACGGCGCCGACTTCGTCCCGCCGCACCACGACCGCGTTCCCCTGCTCGTCGACGACCTCGTCGCGTTCGCCGCACGGGACGACGTGCCGGCGCTCGTCCTGGCGGCCGTCGTCCACGCCCAGTTCGAGACCATCCATCCGTTCACCGACGGCAACGGGCGCACCGGGCGCGTCCTGGTCCACACGGTCCTGCGTCGACGCGGTCTCGCGCTGCACACGACGGTCCCGGTGTCCGCCGGGCTGCTGCGCGACCCGGAGTCGTACTTCCGCGCGCTCGGCGCCTACCGGGACGGCGACCTCGACCCGATCGTCGAGCAGATCGCGTCGGCCGCGGTCGCCGCGACCGCGAACGGCCGCCAGCTCGCCGCCGAGGTCGTCGCCGCCCGCGCGCGCTGGCGCGACGCGATTACGGCACGGTCGGACTCGGCAGCGTGGCCGTTGTCGGACCTGCTGTTCTCCCAACCCGTCGTGACGGCCGAGTACGCGGCCCGCGCGCTCGGGGTGTCCGACCGGGCGGCACGGAACGCGATCGAGGTGCTCCAGGAGGCCGGGGTGCTCCACTCGCCGTCGACGGGCCACCGTGCGCGGGTGTGGCAGGCCGCCGAGGTGCTCGCCGCGATGGACGCCTTCTCGGCACGGGCGGGGCGGCGACGCGCGGGACGGTGAGCCGGGCGCCGCACACTCGGGCCCGGCCCGCGCCGATTCGCCGACTCTCAGCGCCGCGGGACGAGGACCACCTGGACCTCGGGGAGGTCGCCGAACCGCGCGCGGGCGTCGCACGACGCGACCGTGCGACCGTGCTCGGCGGCGTGCGCCGCGATGATCAGGTCGTGCGCCCCCCGCGGCTGGCCCGCGCGGCGGACGTGCGCGATCAGGCGCGCGTGCTCGGCGGCGGTGCGCTCGGTGTAGTCGAGCACGGTGATCGCCGACGTGATCGCGGCGAGCACCCGCGCGCGGTCGGCCGCCCGTCGCGCGGTGTCGGCGAGCTCGATGCCCGTGCGGAACTCCGCGACCGTCACCGCGGCGATCGCGAGGTCGTCGTCGTCGAACAGGCCGCGGTCGACGGTGCCGCGCTCGTAGGCGATGAGCGTCGTGGTGTCGAGGATCAGCCGGCGTGCCACGGGTCGCTCTCGTCGGTCGTGAGCAGCGCGGTCGCGCCGGCGACGTCGCCCTCGAGGTCGTCGTCGAGCGTGGGGACCCCCGCCAGCGCCGCGCGGAGCGCACTGCCGGTCGTGGAGACCGCCGGCGCGATCTGGGCGACGACGCGCCCGCCGCGCGTGATCGCGATCGTGTCCCCGTGCTCGACGGCGTCCAACAGGTCGGAGAACCCGCGCGAGGCATGCGTGGCGGTGACGGTGCGCATGACCCGATCGTACGCGCACATCTGAGAATCTGATAGAAGCGACCTCGTGCCGACCGCACGTGCGCCGCGCCGGCCCGCGGGCGACAGTGGGGGGCATGACGTCGGACACCACGGCCTGGCACCCGCGCACTCCCCCGCCCGGCGGTCGCGCCGCCGTCCCGCCCGGGCCCGGGCAGGAGTCGGTGTGGGACTACCCGCGGCCGCCCGCGGTCGTGCCGAGCGACGAGCACGTCGTCGTGCGGCTCGGGAACACGGTGGTCGTCGACACGCGGCGCGCGCTGCGCGTGCTGGAGACGTCGCACCCGCCGACGTACTACCTGCCGCTGGCCGACGTCGCGCCGGGCACGCTCGTGCCGGTCGCGGGCGCCTCGACGGTGTGCGAGTTCAAGGGGCGCGCGACCTACCACGACGTCGTCGGCACCGACGCGGGCGCGCGCGTCGTCCGCCCGCGCGCCGCGTGGGGCTACCCCGACCCGCGGCCCGGGTACGAGGCGCTGCTCGACCACGTCGCGCTCTACCCTGCCGGGCTGGTCTGCACGGTCGACGGCGAGGTCGTCGAGGCGCAGGAGGGCGACTTCTACGGCGGGTGGCGCACGCGCCGCGTCGTCGGGCCGTTCAAGGGCGGCGCGGGCACCTGGGGCTGGTGACGCTCAGGCGGCGACGCCCTCGGCGCGCAGCGCGTCGGTGAGCAGGCCGACCAGGGCGTCGAGCTGCACGTCCGTCGACGCGGCGTCCTCGTCGAGCGCGACGCCGTCGAGCGCCGCGGCCGCGAGGCCGGACTTGGCGTCGATGAGCTCGGCGATGCGCGCGTCGATGGTCTGCGCCGCGATGACGCGCCACGCCGTGACGGGCTGGTCCTGGCCGATGCGGTGCACGCGGTCGATGGCCTGCGTCTGCTCGGCGTCGGTCCACGGCAGCTCGGCGAGCACGAGGTTCGACGCGACCTGCAGGTTCAGCCCGACGCCCGCCGCCATGAGCGAGCACACGACGACCTGCACCTCGGGGTCCTCGACGAACGCCGTGACGTTCTTCTCGCGCTGGCGCGGGGTCTGGTCGCCGCGGATCGACGCGTGCTTGAGGCCGCGCTCGGTGAACAGCTGCTCGGCGGCGTCCATGACGTCGACGTGCTTGGCGAAGAACACGACCTTGCCGACGTTGCGCGCGAGCTGCGCCGCGTAGTCCGCCGCGAGCCCGGCCTTCGCCTGGCCGATGCGGCGGACCATCGTGAAGACGTTCTCGCCCTTCTTCTTCGACGACGCGTCCTTGAGCTCGGCGGCCGCCACGCGGCGCGCGAGGTCGAGGTCCACGCGGTCGACGATCTCGCCGCGGGCCGCGACGGCCGAGCGGTAGTGCTCGACCAGGCGCTGCGCGAGCGCGGCCTCGGCCGCGCGGATCGAGCGGCCGACCGCGCCGTCGAGCTCGACGGGCAGGTCCGCGACGCGGCGCGCCGGGATGTCCGCGGCCACGTCGACCTTGCGGCGCCGCACGATGCCCATGTCGATGACCGCGGACCGCGCGGCGGCGGAGAACCCGGGGTCGGCCGGCGTCAGGCCCGTCTCCTCGAGCGCCGACATGAGCGGGGCGAGCGGCTTGTCGTCGTCGATCCAGCCGAGGAACTGCCAGATCGCGCGGAAGTCCTCGATGTCGTTGATGAGCGGCGTGCCCGTCAGCGCCATGAGCAGCGGCCGCGTGGCGCGCAGCCGGATCTTGTCGGCGATGCCCAGCACGTGCTGCGAGCGCAGCGACGACTTGTTCTTGATGAAGTGCGCCTCGTCGACGACCATGCCGCGGAACCCGTGCGTGCCGAGCCACCCGGCGTGCCGGTCGAGGATGTCGTAGTTGACGACCACGACGTCGGCGAACCCGTCGACGTCCTCGCCGTCGCCGTGCACCACGGTGACGTTGCGCAGCGGCAGCCACATGCCGACCTCGTGCGCCCAGTTGGTCTTGACGACGTTGGGGACGACGACGAGCAGCGGGAACGCGTCGGCGGCCTGCGCGGCGAGCAGCGCCTGCGCGGTCTTGCCGAGGCCCGGCTCGTCGGCCAGCAGGAACGTGCGGTGCCCGCGCGCGGCGGCGGCCACGAGGCGCGCCTGGTGCGGCATGAGCTCGCGCCCGTGCAGTCCCGGCAGGGTGCGGACGTCGGGGAGCTCCATGCACGCGGGCGAGCCGTTGGCGGCCCGCTCGAACGACCGGAACAGCGGCTCGAGCAGCTCCCACCCGTCCAGGCGGTGCGTGCGGGGCGCGGCGCGCAGGGCCGCGGCGGCCTCGAAGTCGGGCGCGAGGAACGGGTTGGCCAGGCGCGCGGCGATCACCGACTGCGGCACGACCCGCCGCTCGGTGGCGGCGGTCGGCGCGGGCGCCGGGGCGGGCTCGGGCTCGTCGGGGACGTCGAGACCGCCCGCGCGCATCACCGTCTCCTTGTAGGAGCGCGCGGCGTCGGACAGCTTCGCGTCGTCGGTGAGCAGCGTCAGCAGGGTCGTGTCGCGCGCCGCGATGCGCGCGAGCTGCGTCGCGACGCCGTCGAGCCGCTTGAGCTGCTGCGACCTCTTCGCCTCCGACAGGTCGGTGTCGGCCATGACGCGAGCACGTTCCTCGCGCACGAGCAGCGCGACGACCTGGAACTTGGTCCGCACGCCGGCACGCGTGGGCGTGCGCTGCACGGCGTCGTCGACCTCGCGGGCGATCCCGGCGAGGACGGGGATGATCCCCTCCTGGTCGGGGTGCGCGGCGCGACGGCGCTGGCCGCCCGCGTCGGGGCGGGCGCGCCCGGGGCGTCGCTGGCCGGCTCGGGCCACAGGTCCTCCTCCAACTGCGATGCCTGCACCGCGAGCACGGTGCAGCACGACGGGCCGCGGCCCACGGCGGGGCCGCTCACGCCCGGCGGCGCACCAGACCGGTGCGTGCGCCGACGGCGGCACGGGCCGTCCGCCCGTCGGGGGCGGGCCACGGACCTCGAGGTCCGCTCCCAGCTCTCCCGGCGCGTCGACGACGCGAGGACCCCATCTGATCACACGTGGGGCCCGATCCACGAGCGCCGGGCCGCGCAGGAGGCCGACGTCACGCGGGTGGCGGCACGTCGGGGGCGACGAGGGCCGCGCGACGCTCCCGACGACGCCCGGGTGTGGACACGGCGGACGGCAGCAGGGCGGGGCGTCGTGCCCCGCCCTGCTGCCGTCGTGACGTGCCGGCGCTGCGGCTACCGCCGCTCGAGCGCAGCGACCGCCTCGTGCAGCGCGGCCGTGGCGGCGTTGACCTTGCCCTGCGCGCCGGGCGTCGCGAGAACCGCGATGACCCGCCCCAGCACGGCCTTGACGCGCGCGATGCTCAGGCCCGTGAAGTCCTTCGCGCTGAGCTTGAGCGCCTTGACCTCGGCGATCGCGGCCTCGAGCTTCGAGGTGTCGACGACCGGGTGCCGCTGCCCGAGCCAGCGCTCGGGGTTCGCGGACGCGGCGGCGCCGAGCTTCTCGGAGAAGTCGCTGTTGAAGATCAGCGGGTTGTGCGTGAACCGCCACGACGCCTGGTCGGTCATGCCCCAGAACGTCACGCGGTTGATGTCGGTCGAGTACTTCTTGTAGACCGCGAAGTACTCGGCGAACCGCTGCGCCTGGATCTTCTCGAGCTCGGCGCGGTTGCTGATATTGCCGACCCAGTAGTCGAACTCGCCGCGCGAGATGCGGTCGGCGACGGTCGGGTCGGTGAGGTCGCGGTACGCGGCGCGGTCCTCGCCCTCGGGCTGGCCGTTCCACGCCTCCCACACCTGCAGGTCGAGCTCGCTGATGCTGGCGGTGAAGCCGGCCTCGGTGATGAGCTGCAGCGACCGCTCGACCGACGCCTCGTTCGAGCACGCGCCGGGCTGCCACTCGGCCGCCGCGTCCTTGACGAGCGAGCGCAGGCGCGTGCGGTCCGAGCACGCGAACGCGGGGGTCTGGTTGATGTAGTTGTGCGACTGCAGGCCGATCGACTCGACCAGCTGGCGCGGGTCCTCGGGGTGCTCGGCGGCGTACCGGGCGTTGAGGTCGGTGGCCATCGCGAGGATCGCCTGCGCCTTGCCCTCGGACTGGAAGACGTTGAAGTCGTTGTACTCCAGGCGCGCCTCGGGCCCGTACCGGCGGGCGTAGACGAACGCGTCGTACAGGAAGTCGGCGGGGTGCTCGCCGGCGGCCGTGTCGGCGCCGTTCGCGTACGCGCTGTACCAGCGGGACTGCCCGCCGTTGGGGCCGCCGCGCAGGTAGTCGCGCCAGTCCTGCGTCGCGGGGTCGAACTCCGCGAGCCCGTCGACGAACGCCTCGTTGACGACGTCCCACGACTCGGCCTTGCCCTGGAAGTGCGTGAGCACCTCGCGGATGTACCGCTCCATGTTGGCCTTGGCCTGCGCGCGCGTGCCGCCGGTGGCGCCGCTGTTGATGCGCGCGGGCGACTGCCCGTGCCACACCAGCACGTGGCCGTGGACCTTCATGCCGCGTGCGAGGGTCTGGTCGACGAACGCGTCGGCCGGCCCGAAGGTGAACGTGAACTCGCCCGTCACCGGGTCGATGTTGCTGTTGGGCAGCAGCTGGTCGGGCTTCATGTTGTTCTCGGCGGTCATCACCGAGTAGTGCCGCGCGATCGTCGACGACGCCTGCGAGCCGTCCGCGTAGGTGCCGGCGTTGGAGTAGATGTTCCCGACGTCGAAGTAGTCGCGGTACACCTCCTTGAGCGGCGCGATCTGCGGCCGGAACGACGTCTCGAGCGTGACGTCGCCCTCGGGCATCGTGAACGACAGGGCGCGCGCGCCGATCCACGCGAGGTCGGCGGACGTCCAACCGGCCCACACCTGCCCGTCGGCCGGCGTCGCGGTGAGCTCGACCGTGTCGCCGGGCGCGTACGTGCCGCCGCCGGTGACCGTGCCCGCGCCGGTCGCGCGGATCGTGACGTCGTACGTGGCCGCGTCGACCGCGGCGTGCGCGGGCGCCACGAACCCGACGGTCGCGAGCGCGACCGCGAGGCCCGCGCCGGCCCAGCGCGCCGGGCGCCTGGCGTCGTGCCGCCGTCCGTCCAGACGCCGGGCGTCGCGCGCGTGCCGTGCCGTCTCCTCGGTCCCGCCACCTCTGGTCCGTCGGATCATCGACTGCTCCTCCCCAAGGGCTGACCCCGGGCAGGCGCGCGCCGCGGGACCACGCCGTCCCGCACGTCCGCGCTGCTCAGGGGTTCGACGCGCGGGCGACGACCGCCCGCGGCGACGCGGGTGGACCCGGCGTCGGGTCCCGGGCGGCGCCACCGTCGTCGTCGACGGCAAACGCTCGCCACACCGCGTGGGGTCAACGTAGGCGGCGGTGGAAACGGACGTCAAGACCCGACCAACCGGACGTGGCGGACTCTTGACAACCCCGGCGCGCGGCGGGCTAGGTTCGACGGCATCACGGGTGGAGAACGTTTGCCATCGTTCGCCACCACCGCCGAGCCCCGCGCAGCGTCGCGCCGGGGAGCGCCCCTGGAGGCACCCATGCCGGGTCCGGACGTCACCGCAGCCCTGCGCACGCTCGTCCCCCGTCGTCGTGCGGGCGGCGCCGCCGCGCGCGTCGGCGCACCGCTGCTGGCCGCGGTGCTCGCGGTCGGTGCGCTCGGGCCCGCCGGCCCCGCGGCCGCCGCGCCGGAGCCCGCCGCGCTGCCCGAGCCGGGGCAGACGTTCGAGCACTACCCGCCCATGAAGGACCAGCACGCCGACCGGTTCTCGATGGGGATCTTCGGGGCGGGCGAGATCGAGGGGCTGCTGTACAACTACGCGTCGTACACGCCGGGCAACGAGATGAAGCCCGAGAGCACGCAGCGCGACAAGGGCGTGTTCACGTACGACGCGGCCGAGGGGGCGTTCGCGCGGTACACGTCCCGCAACCCCGACCTGGCGCTGTACGGGCACACGCTCGCGTGGCACTCGCAGTCCCCGACGTGGATGTGGGACGCGCCGCCCGCGCGGTTCGACCAGCCGGGCACGTTCGACCGCGACACCGCGTTGGCGAACCTGGACGCGCACGTCGAGAACGTGCTGGGGCACTTCGGGGACCGGCTCGTGGCCGTCGACGTGGTCAACGAGGCCGTCGGCACCGCGAACCCCGCGGACTGGCGCGGCTCGCTCGCCAAGGGCGAGGGCTGGTACCAGGCGCTGGGCGCGGACTGGGTCGAGCTCGCGTTCGTCAAGGCCGCCGAGGTGGTCGACGCGCACGGCTGGGACGTCAAGCTCACGTACAACGACTTCGGCCTGGACTCCCCCGCCAAGGCGCGCGTGGTCTACGAGATGGTCAAGGACATCAACGCGCGGCACGCGGGCGAGCGGCCGGGCGGTCGCCCACTCATTGAGGTCATCGGCATGCAGGGCCACTACAACCTGGCCACCGACGTCGCGGCCGTCGAGCAGAACATCCGGCTGTTCGCGTCGCTGGGGGACGTCGAGGTGCACGTCACCGAGATGGACATCGCGCTGCCGCCGGGCGAGCTGACGCCCGAGGCCGAGAACAACCAGGGCATGAAGTACGCCGAGCTGTTCAAGATCTACCGGGACTACGGCGCGGGGCCGGGCAACACGACCGGCAACCCGAAGGTCGTGCACGCCGTGAAGCTCGCGGGCGTGCGTGACGTGCGGCAGGGCTGGAAGGGCGGCGAGTTCGCCATGCCGTACGACTACGACGGCAACGCGAAGCTCGCGCTGCTGGGCATCCTGTACCCCGAGGAGTTCCTGGCGACGCACGAGTACATCGACCTGCCGGGTGGCGGCGACCGCGAGCCCGTGCCGGGCGTGCACGTGTACGACACGTCGCTCGGCGACGCGTGGAGCGGCGCGAACGTCGTGCTGGGCGACGACGCGGCGGTGTGGCCGTGGTCGACGACCGACGACGGCGAGGTCGCGTTCCGCCCCGAGGCCGGCACGACGTACCGGTTGACGGTCAACTACACCGCGAAGGGCACGACGGCGATCCGCGTGCGCTGGCTGCGGGACAACACCAACGGCGGGTACACCACGGGCGACGGCGCGGTCATCAACGACCACCAGTACTCCGCCGGGCAGGTGTCCACCCACATCCCCGCGTACTTCAACAGCGGCATGGTCAACATGGGCAGCTACGACCTGGTCACCGAGATCACGCTCGACGGCGACCAGCCCGCCGACGGCCTGATCGGCAACATCGGCATCCGCGGCGGCGGGGGCGGCAACGCGTTCTCGATCAACGCGCTGCGCGTCGAGAAGCTCGGCGCCGGTGGTACCGCCGAGACCGTGGCGCAGTGGCCGGGTGAGGTCGCGCAGCCGCCGGCCACCGCGCCGTCCGCACCCACGGCCGTCACCGCGACCGCCGGCAACGACGCCGCGGACGTGTCGTGGACCGCGCCGTCCGACGACGGCGGCAGCGGCGTCACGTCCTCGACCGTGACCGCGCAGCCGGGCGGGGCCACGTGCACGACGGACGCCACCAGGTGCACGGTCACCGGACTGTCGAACGGCACGGCGTACACGTTCACGGTGACCGCGACGAACGCGGCCGGCACGTCGGAGGCGTCGGCGCCGTCGGCTCCCGCGACGCCGTTCGGCGCACCCGGGACGCGCGGGTCGGTCGCGCTGGCCGTGTCCGCCGAGGCGGTGTGCGTCGACGGCAAGCCGCGCGTGACCGTGCACGTGCGGAACGCCGAGCGCGTGCCCGTGCTGGTCGCCGCGACGTCGCCGTGGCGCGGCGTCGGCGGGTGGCTGGTGTGGCCGGGGTCGACCGTGCAGAAGACGTGGACCGTGCCCGGTACGAGCGTCGACGCCGGGGCCGTGCGGGTCACCGGGGCGGGGATCGTCGCGTGGGGAGCCGGGCTCAGCGGGTACGACGCCGGGTACGCGGGGGTGAGCTGCGGGTGACCCGCAACTTCTGCCCTGCGGAGCATGTCGAGGTCTTCCAAGTTCTTTGCACGGTACCTCGCGCTGAAATCGGTCCGTGGATGGGCTCGTCGACCTGCAGCCGAAGGGCTACTGTGTACACACGCAAAGAAACACTCAGGGGGAATGGTGAAGCGGAAGATCTCACGTATCGTCGCGTCCGTGCTCGCTTCGGTGGCCGCGACCGCAGCAGTTCTCCTGCCGGCAGACGTCGCGCACGCGGTTGACCCCAAGGCCGGCACGGTTGCGGTGGACAGCGTCGGGTTCGGCTCTGGATCGTTCTACTCGGTCAGTTATGACGGCCTCTGGAAGGGCAAGCGCGGGGGTAAACTCTGGATCCCGAGGGGAGACAACACGATCACCGCGACCGCGTATTTCCTCAACCTGCCCACGATGGACCCAGTCACGATGCGAGTTGCTAGCGGCGACATCCCCACGCTCTACCGCTGGCGGGCAAACTGCTACCCACCCGCCCCACAGATCGCCTATCTCACCGACTGGAAGAGCATCACTGTTCCTGTGTGGAAGAACTGGTCCCCCACGATGGGCGCGGTTGGACCGAGTTTCGCGACGACCGACACTATCACTGTCCCCGAGCAGTGCTGGAATCTGTCCGTGCAGGTGTACATGAACCCTGCACGATACAATCAGATCGGTTCTGGCGGTGCGCCAGTCGAGTTCTTCGACCCGGGCGACGCCCACGCCTTCAGCCCGACGCGCGACTCCCAAGGGCGCCTTCAGGTGTTCTCGGTGGGCACGACGCCCGAGGTCGATCTCGTGCGCGCCGGTGGCACTTTGACTCAGAGCACCCACAACCGCGTCCGCTACTACTTCCTCACGTGCACCGCCGCTCGAGAGTTCATGGACACGATGATCGGGCTCGGCAATGACGCCTCGGGCGTGATCAAGCTCCCAATCCTCGACGACGTCGCTCCCCTAGCCGCCGGCGCCATCGCACGCGCCGCTGGAAAATCTGACGTCACGGTTTTCGCGTGGGAGGCCGGAACCAGCATCGCGGCGGGTCAGGCCACCGTCGTCGCCCAGAGGGGCGGCGGCGCGCTCGAGGGCTGCTGAGGCACCTCCCCGGGGTGCCCCATCGGAGCACCCCGGGGACCCGACCGCCGCCAGCTGAGCTGCACAGCTCTCCTGCTGATCCAGTGCGCGGAGGGAAGCAACGGACCGTGTTGGTGCGCGACAGCATTCGAAAGTCAGCGCCCGATGACGCTCTCCATGAGCCGGTCCCGCTGTGCAGCCGGTCGACCATAGCGTCGATCCCCAGTTCGCTGACGTCCGCGAGGGTCTGGTTGTCCACCGCGACGAGCTGGACGAACTCCACCCGCCCGTTGACGGTGTCGATCTCTCCCAGCTCGGGGTCGGTCACCAGGAGCAGAGAGGTCTGCGGGGTGTCGGGGCCGCCCGTGTCGGGGTACCCGGTCACGGGCCGACTCAGAGCGATCTGACGTCCCTCCATGAGGACGAAGCGCTCGTCGATCGCCCACTTCGCGATCCGCTGCAGCACCGTGAACGGCCAGCCCGGCGCATCCGCCGCCCCGCCCTCGTCGCGGATGCGCCACGTCAGCTCGCACCCGTTGCCGCTGAAGCCGTGGTTGTCTCCCTCGTCCTCGTCGAACACGTTGCTCAGCCCGTACGTCACGTAGTGCCAGTGACCGTCCGCGCGGTACGCGCTGCACCCCTGCAGCACCGAGCCGAACGCGCGGCCCGGGAAGTAGCCGACGTGCCGCGGCTCCTGATCGCCGTAGATGCGGGTGCACGCCGTGTGGATAGCGGGCGTAGTTCACCACAGCACTTCGTCGACGATCTGTGCCGCGGGGTCGGCAACGACCTGTCCGAGCTCGGTTGGGCTGGCCACGTGGCCACGCCCCAGAACGCCTCGCGCACCGCGAGCATGGTCGGCAGGACGTCATCGGGGAGGCCGGCGGCATGGGCGCGGTCCATCGCTGCGACGCGGCCCGGGCCCGGTCGGAGCCGTCCTCAGAATCTCGCTGCGAGGTACGCGTCGTTGGTCGCGGCAGCGGGCGCTGGTTGCGGGCGGGCATGTACACGGGAAGACCGCTCAGCCCCAGCGGGGGTCGGTTACACGATCTGCTGCACGAGGGGGAGCGACCTGACCTGTGGTAGTGCTTCGCGTGCCTGGGCAGACTCAAACTGCCCACACCCGCTATAGGAACTCATCTTGGTCTGTGGATTACAACGCTGTTACCTGCAGAATGCATGCGGCTAGTTCGCGCAGTGACCCCGTTCCGGGGTGCTCGCTGACCACACGCTGACCACGCGACTCGTCGGTCTCAAGACAAGCCTGGGCTGCGGAGCCCGTCGCCCAGCCCAGACGGCGGCGGATTGGCCCTGTGCGCGCGCACCTTCCGGACCGCCGCCTCGTCCCGTCAGCGCTACCCGAGCTTCTTCGAGATCGTGGCGGCGTGCTCGCGAGCCTGCGCGAGGAGGTCACCGTCGGGATCGAAGTCCAGACTCCCCCGCCGCCGCGCCTCGTCGAACGGGGTCGGCGGCACCTTCTTCGACCAGATGGGAATCACCTGCCCCCGCTCGATTCGGTCGCGATACCTCTCCGCTTCGAAGAGGGTCCAGCGCTTATGTCCATACATCTCGCCGAGCACCGCAACGACATATCGACTGCCGGAGGCATAGATCGGACCAAGGTAACCCTCTACGTCTTCTCCGAGGATCAAGTGCTGCTCGGTCTGATCATAGAAGACGGCGTGGCCAGCGTCCTCGAGCGCGTCCCTGAGGTGCTCGGCATAAGCGCGGTCCTCGCCAGCGAACGAGAGTGCCACATCATACGCCTCGTCGTAGTCGACTTTCGTGAAGCCGATCTCGCGGACAAACTCGCCCCAGTTGACCGCGCGCAGATAAAACACCAGCATAGGATCTTCTGCCGAGAGGGTTCCTGCGTCCGAGAAATGCATTAACTTCGCGATCTCGGGCTGCTCCACGAGCGCCGCAAGATATCCGCGATCGAGCACAACGCCAACGCTCGCCTTCTCGCTAGGGTGCCGTCGCATCTCCTCAGCTATGGAGATGCTCCAGGCGTCCGACTCGGCGAGCCAACGGAGGATGTGCAGGTAGGGGGCCCGGCCGCCGGGCCTGAACTTGGTGCCGCGGGCGAAGCTGCGAAGCGCACCACCGAACCTGTCGCGCTGCCGCTCCACGACCCGCCGCTGGACGGCCGCGTAGGAGGTGGAGACGGTTTCCCGGTCCTCGGCGGCGACCAAGACGCCTGCCTGCACGCAGGCTTCAAGACACAGCAGTTGTGCGATATAGAAACTCCCGCCGGCTCGCTGAATAATGAGCGCGCGGGCGTCGAGGTCGATATTTGCCGCCTGCTCCCCAGCGGCGAGCAACTCCTCAATCTTACCAGTCGGCTCCGCCTCGAATCGAATTACGTCAATCCGATTGGTTAAGTCGGGTGCGTATTCGATCAGGCCCGAGCCGGCCTCGTTGATGCCGATGATAATCAGCTTTCGATCGGGATCCTCGGCGTCCGCAGCCACCTTGAGTATGTCCGCGATTTTCTCGCGGGTCGCTGCTTCTAGTCGGTGAAAATCGTCGATCACGACGGTGCCGAACCCACCCAGCTCGCCGAGCATCTCGATGTACTCGACGTCGGCAGGAACACGTGCGCTCAACTTCGTGACGTCTGGGTCGATCCCGATGTCTTGAAGTGCGCGCGTCACTGCGGTCGACTTGCCGATGCCCGACGGCCCTTCGACGACCACCCCCCGTCCCGGAGTCCGGAGAGCGACCTGCAGCCGGTTGTACTCCGATGGTCGGACGAACGTGTAGGTCGGTACACCGGTGATCTTGAAGACGTCGATCCGTGTCGGCGCCACGCACGTCATGTTATCGCCAGCGGGCCTGCTGCACGAGTAGGTGACACCCCCTGTGGCGCCGCAGGCGCCGCTGGAAGGATGTGTACCGTGCCCAGGCCCTATCCCAAGGAGTTCCGCGACGATGTCGTCGTCGACGATCTGCGCCGCGGGCTCGGCGAGGACCCGGCTGAGGTCGGCACGGCTGGGCCAGGGCGCCTCGCCCCAGAACGCCTCGCGCGCCGCGAGCATGATCAGCAGGACGTCGTCGGGTAGCCCGGCGGCGCGGGCACGGTCCATCGCGGCCGCAGCGGCGCGGACCTGGTCGGAGGTGCGGTCAAGGTGCCATCTCTGGGGGCTCCCTGGGGGCTCCCTGGGGGCTACGCGTCACTGGATGTGGCTGTAAGCCCTGGTCACGGGCGCGCATTCGACAGCATCCGACGATGCCTCCCGCGTCGGTGTGCTACAGATCTGCTACAGCAGGAAATGGCGCCTGACCTGCGGTGATACCGGTGTGCGCCTGGGCAGATTCGAACTGCCGACACCCGCTTTAGGAGAGCGGTGCTCTATCCCCTGAGCTACAGGCGCGTGGGACTGTTCAGATACCTGGTCAGACTTCCTAGCCGGTGTTGAGGCTGGGCCTGAGTCGGGTGTCTGGGTCGTCCCGTCACTCCGCTCGGCCTGGGGTGCGGGCCTGCGCGGTGGTGTCGAGAGTACCGCGAGCGGCGGTGGGCATGCGTGAGCGCGCTCGTCGCGCGGCCGAGCGCCGTGCGAGGCGCGAGGTGGCTCCCGGGACGTGGAGCAGTGTGGGCTGCATGGGCTTGCGGCCGTGCTGTCGGGCGGCGCGCGCAACGGCGGGTGGCCCGAGCGCGGCGTGCGCGGCGGCGGTCGCAGCGACGATGGCGTTGCGGGCCAGGGTGTGGCCGATCATGAGCAGCTGCTGGCCGGCGAGCGTGTCGATGATCACGCGGTTTGCGGTCCATGCCGAGACTGAGGTCTCGGCGCCGTCAACGAGATGGTCCAGGAGGCAGAGCCGGCCCTCGCGCCCGGCTCCCAACGTGCTCGCGACGCTTTGCAGCCGGCTGGGCCACGCAGTTGTCGAAGTCCAGGCCAGCGCCATCAACTGCGCAGCCCTCTCCTTACCCACCGGAGTCGCGGCCGGGGAGGACCTCGCGATGAATCTGACCGCACCACGGCCCTCTCACGGGCGGAGTGGGACGTAGCTGTTCGTGCCTGACCCGAGGAGTCAGGACCGGACCACCCGAGGCGCTACGACGCACCAGAGCCAGGGTCCGCCAGCTGCTTCCAGTCCCCGAACCGTGGGACGTCGAGCCACCCGCCGTCGGTCGGGACGTCGGTGAACTGCGAGACCGACCGTTCACCGGCAGCCGTGTCGTCGATCGACATCGTTCCGGTGCCGTCCGGGCGGGTGGACACTTCAACCGTAAGGACCGCGTCGGGTTGGTCGTGCTGACCGTCGTCGGCGTAGGTGTAGTCCACCGTGACCCACCGCCACAGCCGCCCGTCGATCAGGTCGTAGTCGACCTCGCGCCATACCGAACCAGCCGGGGTGAAGAACTGCACCCGAACACGCCCGTAGGCACCGATGACCCACCGTGGCCGCGGCGTCCCGTCGGCGTCCCGGAGCGTCGCGTCGACGATCTCCACACCCTGCGAGGACTCGTACCTGCGCCGGGCCTCGTCCTCGGTCAGCCAGGAGTGGCCGCGCGCCGGCTGCCGGGTCAGATCATTCCACCGCGAGGTGTACAGCACATCCTGCGTCACGCCACTCCTCCCTACCGCCCATAGGGCGCCAACTGCTTGATGCGCACGCCGGCCGCCCGAGCATAGTCGACCAACCCTTGGGGGATCCGAGTGTGTTGGATCGGGACACCCAGTGTCATGCGTCCACGTAGCGGTCGACCGAGTGCCGCGGTACCGAGCTTTGCCTCATTTCCCGCCGTGGCAGCAACGACGAGCTCGGGCCGACGGGGGTTGTACTTGTTGACGATCTCGTCGATGTATCTCTCGACCGTTGAAGCCTGTACCTCAGTCAGCTGAGTCTCTTTGAGCGAGACCACCTCTCGTTGGCTCAGTGCGTCGACACGGAAGGCGCGCTCCACCCCTCCGCTCGCCTCGTCGATCCGGTGAATGGTGACCTCTCGGGCCTCAAAGTGTCCGTAGACCTCATGATGAAACGCCTTTCCGTTCATCACTTGGCGCATGTGTGGCGGCAAGCCCTCCGCGGTGGCCGCTCTCCTGTACCAGGCCGCTTTCACCACATCGTCGGCCCCATGAGGGAAAGAGCTGAATACACGGGAGATCGCTGCCCGGGCTGCCTCGGCCGCATCGTCGATGCCACCGTGCCCGACGAGCGTGGCGATCTGCACCTCGCCCGCATCGGGTGCCTCGCGGATGAGTGCGCGCTGTCGTGCGAGCCAGGCGGCGGGGTCGTCGGCGACGTCCTTGGCGACGGTGCGGACGCCGCGTCCGATCGCGGCGCCGGCGAAGTTCGCTGGTGCGAAGGTGAGCGCGACGCCGAGGGTGTCGGCGGCGATCTGGGCAGGGGTGGCGGTCAGGAGGTAGTCGCGGGTCGCCTGCTGCGGGTCCCGTACCCAGGTCGCGATGCCGTGGGACTTGTCCAGGCCCCACGTCAGGACACCGGAGATCCCGAACGCGAGCGCGAGTGACCCGCCGGACAAGGTGACCAGGGCGGCGACGCCTAGGCCGATGAGGATCTGGGTCGCCAAGGGCTGGTCGTGCCACCAGTTCCCGACTCGTTGCAGCACGCCGGCCAGCCAGAACATCCGTTCGTAGACCCTGTCCAGCCGGGAAGCGGCGAGCGGTGCCAGCACCAGTGCGCCGGTCAGCAGGCCCGCGGACGCGATCCCGGCGCCGAGCCGGTACCGACGAGGGTTGAACGGGTGGGCCAGCGACTCGTAACCCAGCTCGCGGGCCGCGCGCTGGGCGGACAGAGCGGTCGCGCCCTGGATCGCGGCGGCCCTGCGGGACTGCCCTGGTGCAGGGATGAAGGCCACAGCAGCCAGGTGCAGGTCACGACCGACCACCCACACGGCACCTGTCGCATGCCGTGCCACTGCCACCGCCGAAGCGCGCACGACCCCCGGCCACGCCGAGGCGGCACCACGTAGCCATGCGGCGGGCGCGTGCACCCAGGCGGGCGGCGCCCCAACCAGGAGCCCGGCCCCGGGGACGCGCGCCAGGCGACCGCCGTCGACGACGAGCGCCGCGACCAGCACGACCACCAGGACCGCCGGACGGCCGTGACCGTGACCGAACAGCGACCACGCCACGCGGATCCACCACGGCACGTTGGTCGTGCCCGGATCGAGCCACTTTGGCGTCCCGTCCTCGGTCCTGACCGACGAGTTGCCGCCGTTCGTCGCCGCGTGGTCGGCGATCGTCACGAGCAACGCCAGCACCGGCAGCGCGACCGCCGCGAACCGCACACCCCGCACCGCCCAGCCGCCACGCCCCCGCACCGCGCGCACCGCGACGATCGCCAGCCCCACCCAGGCCGCGACGATCGCGGTGACGACGCCGTGCCCGCCCCACCCCTCGACGTCGCTCACCAAGGGCCCGGGAAGCAACCGCCCGCCGAACTGCACGAACTCGTCAGGCACCCGCGACGTCGAGACGCCCATGAAGATGCCGGCCTTGCCTGTCGACAGCGCCACCCGTCGCAGCGACTCCTCGACCAGCAGGAACGCCGTGCCGGACGCCAACCCCAGGAGCAACCAGTCCACGACGGCGAACCGCCCCGCACGCCGCGGAGCCAGCAGCGCCACCACCGCCAAGGGCAGCAACTTCAACGTCTCCTCGGTGCCCGACGCGATCATCACCGCCGGCCCGTCCTGGATGACCCACAGATCGAGCACCCGCTCGGCGAGCCACATCGAGACGAACCCGATCGCGACCGACCACCCCAGGCACGCCGAGAAGAACCGCAGGTACCCCGCCCACGTCAACGTCTTCGTGCGCCCCAGGAAGTACCAGGCGACCACGACCCACACGCACCCCAGGTACGCGCGCACCCCGAGCCGCAGCTCGGGCACGAACACCACCAGCCCCAGCACCCAGACCAACGCGACCCACAACCCGACCGCACGCACGCGCGCCCACCGCGCCGCCAGCACCGGACGCGCCGACCACCACTGCGCGCGACGCTGCGCCCAGACCTGCCACCACTCACGCGGCGGCGCCGCGCCCACCGGATCCTCGACGGCGGTCGCCGACACCCTGCCCCCTGCATTTCGGACCTAACGGACGCGCTGAACCGTAGCGGGTTGCGACGCGCCCACAGGCCGATCCCGCACTGGACCACCCATACGGCTCAGAGACGTCCCGGCCATACGGCTCAGAGAACGTCCAGCCATGATGAAGTCATGGGCAGACGTCGGATCAGCTTCGGCGACCTGCGCGCCGCGCTCGCGCTGTACTCCGACGACGCGACAGGCGAGGTGCTCGTGACAGACGGCGCGGAGTCGATGAGGGTGCTGCACCTCGTGACGATCGGCTACGGCACGGCGTCTTCGGACGTCACCCTCGTGAACCGACCCGGCTTCCGAGGGCCTGGTACGTCCCGAGCTCCGTGGAGTCGGCTTGCTGGAGCACGTCCCGCACCCGCTGCGGTCCGGCTCCCTGACGACCACCACCGACGTCCCACCAGGAAGGAGCCCACGCCCCGCACCCGTCGCTCCGGCCCGGCACTCGCCGTCGTGGTCAGCACGCTCGCCTTCCTCCCGGCCCTCACCGGCTGCGCCTCCGCCACCCCCGGCGGAACCCTGCGCAGCGTCGACGACACGGGCCTGGCCGACACACCCATCGACGAGGGCTGGGTCCTCACCCTCCCCGCCGACGACGACGCGAGCTGGACGCTCCTGCACGCCCGCCCGAGCGACGCGCTCGACCACCTCCGGGACCCGTCGCCCCCGACGCCGTCACCGCGCTCGGCGGCACGTGGCAGCCCGTGCGGTCAGGCCGGTTCGACCTGCCCGCCGACCTGACGGGCACACAGCTGCTCTGCTGGGCCATCCCGTCGAACACCGGACCGGCCACGACGACGACGACACGAGGCTGCACCGAGGTCGCACTCGACGACACCGCGCGCGTCGAGGCGGCGTGGGGCGAGGGCGGCTTCGGCACGCAGCCCGGCTGACGGGCGGGCCACACGCTGATCCCCCTCACCGTTCTCGTCGGCACGTCCGATGCCAGCCAGGTCGGAGAGCCCCCTCTCGACCAGCATCCAGCCGGCCCCGGCGCACGCCACCTGCACGCTCCAGCACCGGCTCGTCCTCTCCGCTTCGCTGCGTCAGCATCCGCAGGTACATCGACGCGGATCATTAGGCCCCGCGGCCAATGTCCCACGGCAGCAGCGCAACCTGGGACCTTTGCCCCAAATGAACGGAACCGCCTTGCCGATACCTCACACATCGAGTCACACAAGGCTAGGAGCGCGACGTGGGAAAGAGGCCAGGTCCACGATTTGGCGGCGCACGCAAGGGAGAGGCCACGACGAGGACGTCGAGCATCGCCCCGCGAAAGGATCTTCACGACGAAAGCGGACACCGACCTCAGCCCGCGTCGACGCCCAGCAGAGAGGCGCGACGCTCCTGGATGCAGTTCGGTGTGAGCAGTCTTCTCGTCGCCGCAATCTTCGGACTTCAGACCTGGCAATGGCAGCACTCGCTCGAGGAATCGAGGCGACAGTGGGGTGAGTCGCTCGCGACCTCAACCGAGCAGTGGCGGGAAGCACTCAACACTGCAAACGAGCAGTGGCGACAAGAGGGGCCTGTCATACAAGCGGTCGACGGCGCGTCGGCACTGAGTGGCGAGACGCACCTGGAGATCAGCTTCGAAAATGGGACATATCGTGAGAATCGTGTACCATACAAGTACGGATACGTCGTCTCAAACACTGGACGATCGGAAGCCACGATCCTCTCGATATCTCTTCTGTCAGCCGACGGCGACGACACCATCCTGCCCCACATGTGTGTAGAGGGAGGCTTCCCCACCCAGCTTTCAGCTGGAGCTTCGATGGTGGTCGGCGGACGGTCGATCGGAGCGATCTATGCAGGCGGAACGATCCGAGTCCTACTCGCTTCGGGCGTAAGCCAACACGCCACAGCACTGCCCCTCGCCGATCCGAGCGGCGACGCAGAAGCGTTCAGGGAGTTCTACGGGAGCTCGCTCGAGTCGGTTGCGCAGGCATGCGACCCCGTCGACTTCCTCTCCCCAGCGCCGGGCGCCACCGCTCCTTCCGATGGCATGCGACCGTAGGCAAGGCCAACCAGTGCCGTGGGGCAGCATGGTTCAAGCGGGGCCCACCTCACCCCACCGGCTGCTCGACCACCACGGGCACGCCCCAGTCGGTGAACTGCTGCACGGTCGTCGTCTGCACGCCCCCGAATGTCCCGGTGCCCTGCGTCCCGACGACCACGTGCCCGTCGGCGAGCCACACGATGAGCTCCTGCATGTCGACGCCGGCCATGCTGAACGGTGCGTCGGACTGCAGGCGCCACGCGTGCACCTCGCCACCGTTGACGAGGTCGATGACGTCCTGGTCGGGCTGCACCGTGTACGTGGGCGACATCGCGATCATGCCGGCGCTGACGGACGGGTCGGCGAGCGTGCGGTACGCGGTGCCGACCGTGCCTGCGAGCACCTTCTCGGAGTCGCTGCTGGTGACGTCGCCCTCGACCCAGCGTCCGTCGATCGTGATCCACGACCGGTCCTGCGTGAGCACGAACGACGTGGTGCCGTCGGCGTCGACCATCGTGCCGGTCATGGCGGGTGCGTCGGAGAACACGAAGTCGACCTCGGCGGTGGAGTCGCCGGACTGCACGTGCTCGTGGCCGCTGCCCGCGGCCAGCGAGAACCCGATGACGCACGCGGACAGGTCCGCACCCGTCACCGTCGCACCCGGCGCGAGCGAGACCGCGTCGCACTCGGCGGGCGCCGCGACCACCGGCACGTCGGGCGTCGCGGACGCGGTGGGCGACGGGGACGCGACGACCGTCGGCGCCGACGTGCTGGGCGACGCACCCGGCGCGGGCGACGTGCCGGACGAGCACGCGGCGAGGGCCGCGACCGCGGCGACGGCGAGCAGGGCGGGACGGGCCGACGGCCGGTTCAGACGCACGGTCGCGAACGTACCGACACGCGAACCCGCAGGCCAGCCCCCGCACGCGTGACGTCCGACCCACGCCGCACCGCCCGCTGTGACACCCCACCGGCGCCGCTTTCACCGTGCCGCCCGCGCACAGCACCTCCTAGGGTGGCGCCGCACCCCGGCCCCGCCGGCGCGCACCCCGCCCGGCACGCACCCCGCCCCACCCGACAGGAGACCCCGTGCGCGAGCTCGTCGTCCTCGGCACGTCGTCGCACGTGCCCACCCGGACCCGCAACCACAACGGCTACCTGCTGCGCTGGGACGGCGAGGGCCTGCTGTTCGACCCGGGCGAGGGCACGCAGCGCCAGCTCATCCACGCGGGCGTCGCCGCGAGCGGCATCACGCGCATCTGCCTCACGCACGTGCACGGCGACCACTCCTACGGCCTGCCAGGCGTGCTGTCCCGCCTGGTGCTCGACGGCGTGCAGCACCCCGTGCACCTGCACTACCCGGCCTCGGGCGAGCCCGTGGTCCGCGCGCTCGTCGGCCTCGCGACCCCGGGGCTCGACCTGCGGCTGCACCCGCACGGCGCGTCGGGCCCGGTCGCGGATGGCCTGGAGGTCGTCGAGCTGCGGCACCGCATCGAGGCGTACGGCTACCGACTGACCGAGCCCGACGGGCGCACGTTCCTGCCCGAGCGGCTCGCCGCCGCGGGCGTCACGGGCCCGGACGTCGGCCGTCTGACGCGCGACGGCCACGTCGGCGACGTGCGGCTGGAGGACGTGAGCGCGCCGCGCCCGGGGCAGCGCGTCTCCGTCGTCATGGACACCGCGGTGTGCGACGGCGCGGCGGCGCTGGCCGACGGCGCCGACCTGCTGCTCGCGGAGTCCACGTTCACCGACGAGGACGCCGCCCTGGCCGAGCAGTACCTGCACCTCACCGCCGGGCAGGCGGGTGCGCTGGCCGCGGCCGGCGGCGTGCGCACGCTCGTCCTCGCCCACTTCTCCTCGCGCTACCCCGACCTCGAGCCGATGCGCGTCCAGGCCGAGGCGGCGGTCCATGCCGCGGGCGCGACGACGACCGTGCACGTGGCCCACGACGGCGACCGGTTCGCCGTCCCGCCGCGCCGCGCCGCACCCACCGACGCGCGAGGGCCGTGGGGAGTGTAGGGACGTCACGGCCGGGCGGTCGGGCATCCTCCAGTCGACGGTGCGCGACCTGACCCCCCAAAGCGCACGACCGTACTTGGCCACCGTGCCCAGCAGGCGTCGCATCGGGTCCGGTGCCGCGTCCGCCAGGACCTCTCGCAGCACTGCCCAAGGCTCGACGATGCGAGCTCTCGTCATCGTGATGCTCCGATCGAGAGTTCTGTGAGAGCTTCACCCGAAGAATCACGCGCTGCCCGTGCCGCCGTCTACGACCACCACGCGCCCGGCTGTTGCACGAACATCAGGGAGGGAACCTCAGCCAGCTCGAATTGCGGATTCTCGTGGTTCGCGGGCCCTCGCGTGGTGCAGGGCCGGGGCGCGACGTGCTGATGCGCCCGGCCGCTCGTGGAATCGGTCGACACTGTCCGGTCGATCTTCAGGACGGCGTCGGTCGCGCCCGCAGAGCGGGCAAGGCGTTGCCCCAGGCCTCGTCCGAGCTGAACCAGCGCGCCTCTTCCACGTCGTCCGCTACCGTCCGGGCTTCGTTGGCCACTCCCGTCACGCCGGTCCGCCACCCGAAGATGATGCCCTCCACAACGTGACGGTGATTCTGGAACCGACGACCCGCCCCCCAACATCCGGCTCTTCGCCGATTCGGTGGGGATCAGAGGGTCAGGCCGCCGGCGGCCAGGAGCATGCGGAGTCGGTAGTTCTCGAAGTTGCGGTAGCCGCGTGCCAGGCGCCGGTGGAGTTCGATGATGCCGTTGATGGCCTCGGTGCCGCCGTTGTTCGCTCGGTCGGTGGTGAAGTGGGCCAGGAACGCCTGGCGCCAGCGGCGCAGCGTCCGGCCCAGGCGCGCGACTTCGGGGATCGGGCAGGTGTGGAAGGACTCCAGGATCTTGGCGGCACGGTCGCGGCCGCGGGCGGTGTCCTTGGCGCGGTAGGCCGCGCGGAGGTCCTGGGCGCAGCGCCAGGCGACGTAGACCTCCTCGTGGGCCTGGTCGGCTTCGATCGCGGTGGCCAGGCGTTCGAGCTGACGGTCGGTGAGGTTCTCCGCACCTGCGCGCAGGAGCCGTTGGATGCCGAACAGCGGGTCGCCCTTGCGGCCGCGGTGCCCGGTCGTGTCCTGCTGGACGCGTCGGCGGACCTCGTCGACGACCTGGGTCCCGAGCTTGATGACGTGGAACGCGTCCAGCACGGCGGTGGCCTCGGCGAGCTCGTCGTCGATCGCGGACTTGTAGCCACCGTAGGGGTCCAGTGCGGCGATCTGGATCCCGGCGCGGAACTCCGGCCCGCGTTCGACCAGCCAGTCGGCGTAGGTCTTCTTCGAGCGGCCCGCGACCAGGTCCAGCAGCCGGGCGCGGACGTGTCCGTCGTCGTCGCGGGCCAGGTCGACCATCCCGGTCAGCTCCTTGGGGCCGCGCGCACGGGTGTCGGCGTGGTGCCAGATGTGCTCATCGACGCCCAGCGAGGTCACCCCGGTGAACCTGGCCGGATCCCCGGCCAGTCGCTCCAGCTGCGGCTTGATCGCTCGCCACAACGTCCACCACCCGACGCCGAGCCGGCGGGCCAGGCCGGCGATCGTGGCGTGCTGGGTGCGTAGCTGTCCGACCGCCCAGGTCACCGCCCGGCAGGTCAACGACCCACGCGCGGGCACCAGGGCCGGGACCTGCTCGCAGAACGTGCCGCGTGCGCAGCCGGGGTCCGGGCAACGCCACCGGCGCTGACGCCACACGATCTGCACGGCAGTGTCCCCGTGCGGCACGTCATGCAGCACCCGACGACGACGACCACGGCTCGGGGCCACGACCCCGCAGTCCGGGCACCCCATCAGCGCCCAGGACGTCGAGACCGTCACCCTGACCACGCCCCCGTCCCGTTCGACGGCCTCGACGTGGAGCCCGTCCAGGCCGAGAAGCAGATCACAGCGCGAGCACGGATCGGTGATGGCGGGCGCGACCGCGCGCCCCGTAGCGTGAGACACGTCGAGGTCCTCGAGATCAATCAGACAGCTTGGTCGCTTCTGATCCTCGGGGACCTCGACCCCTACCCCCCGCTCACCACGCCGGACCCCTCACCCCACCGGATCGGCGAAGAGCCGTCATACCAGAGTCAGCGCTCCGCACCTCGGCGGTTCTTGAGGGGTATTCGTCGGCAAAACTGCGGTGGGACGACGCAGCAAACGAGGTGGTTGTCTCGGTCGCCCCCGGTGCCGACATCGACGTCGACGCCGCACTTCGCGACGTGCAACCCCAAATCAGCAGCTCCGTGCGAGTCGAGCACGCGGACTACGCGCCAGAGAGACTCGAGTCGGCAGCACTCGAGATCGTCAAATCCGGCAAGTTTAGCGGGGCGGAGGTTTCGTGGGCCGCACCGAAGCCCGACGGGTCTGGCATCGACGTCGGACTGGTGTCGGCACCCAAGGCCCCGCGCGCGATGCCCGCGATGACCTTCGACGGCATCCCCGTCTCCACCGAGGTGACGGGCCATGCGGTCGTCGCCTCGCGCGACTACGACTTCCCCCCGTTCATCGCCGGCGCAGACATGAACCGCGACGCAGCTCAGGCGAATTACATCTCAATTTGCACGACAGCATTTGCTGTCGTGAAGCTCGGCGTGGAGAGCCTTCTCACGGCCGACCACTGCGCACGCGGCGGAGGTGGAGCGACGTGGCGAACAAGTAACCAGTACTCGAACGCTCTGGAGATCGGAAACCATCCGGGTATCCTGCCCGCGCCGGAATTGATTCCGGACATCACGACAATCACCGGGAAGGACTACGCCCCGTACATGTACTATGGCCCGAACACGTCGAACTCTTTCGTTGCGGTCTCTGGGTCATGGAATCCCATCCTCGACACCTACGTGCACTACTCGGGCGCTCGATCCGGGTCGATCTACAACAACCGAGTCACGCACACTGGGGTGGCGGTGAGATACAACGACTCCGGAACGTACGCCGGCCTCGTGAGGACCGTTCAGATCTACGACATCCCCGCCGTCGGTAACGGCGACTCTGGTGGCCCGGCGTTCGCGCTGACGTCCTCGGGTCAGGTCCTCGCGGCTGGGATCATCAGTGGGATGGACGCCCCTACCACCAACTGCAGCGGCGACCCGGGAGTCGACGGCAGGGTGTGCAGCAAGACGGTGTTCCTGCAGCCCGTCGTGCCGTACCTCAACGCGAACGGCTACTCGATCCTCACCCCGTAGGACTTGCAGGCAGTGAAGGCAGGGTCTCGCACACCGGCGTGTCGCCTCGCGAGACCCTGCCCTCGCACAACGAACCCAACAACTCTTGCAAGGAGTTCCGGTCGTCAGAGACCACCCCCAAGGCTTCTCTGATCCAGTCTTCCGATGTCCCGCACACGACGAGGCTGTCGCGCGCCAGAGCGGGAGTGATCTCGATCCCCTTGAGGGCGTCGATGGCGTCCCGGCAAGTCTTCGCTTGGACGATCTGGGTGGGAACCTCGGGCGAGAACGACGGCGTGGCGACGCGGGAACCGCCGTCGCAACTGGCGCAGGCAAGCGCGACGACCGAAGCTGCCACGAGCAGTGACCGATGTCTTCCGAAGTCGGCGAGCCTCACGGGTTGCACCTCCTTGGCTTGTCGTCTCCTAGGTTGTGTCGCCGACAGGCGTGTTCTTGCAGGCGGGCACTCGTGCGGGCAGCTGCACGCTCGCGAGTGCATTCACGACAGCCGTGCTCTCACCACCGGGGGACGCGGGTGGGCGGTCCGCCGCCCACCCCGGGGCAAGTGCGCAACCGACGCAGGCCACGGCGGCGATGAGGAGACGCCCACGCCACGACGGTCAACTCGTCTGCCCCAGCCCCGCGAACCCCTCGGACGGCTGCACGACCACGAACCCCGGGCCGTGGAACTTGTACTGGAACGCCTCGCCCGTGCCGCCGCGCAGCAGCGAGCTCATGTTCATGCTCGACACGACCTCGGGCACGAGGTTCGCCGACCAGCACACGGCGGCGTTGGGGTCGACGAACGTGGGCTGCTGCGAGCAGTCGAGGATGACGGGCTGGCCGTCGGACGTCAGCGCGACGGACCCGTGGCCCTGGATGAGGGTGTTGAACAGGCCGCCGGTCATCATGCCGGCGCCGCGCGTGCGGTGCAGGTCCCACTGCAGGGTCGCGTCGAACGCGAGCAGCGACGAGCCGCCGACGCTGATCGCGTCGCCCTCGAGGTGGATGATGAACACCGTCTCGGCGAACCGCGCGAAGAACACGTCGCCCTGGCCGGAGACGGTCATGAGCGCCTGGTCGTCGGAGCTGATCGCACGCTTGACGAACTTCGCCAGCGTGTCCGAGCCCTTGTGGTGGAACTGCACGGCCCCCTGGTAGGCGACCATCGAGCCCTTCGCGGCGAGCACGGGCTCGCCGAGGGTCACCTTGAGCATCTTGGAGTTCTGCAGGAAGAACCGCTGTCCGTTCTCGACCTCGAGGTTCGTCCGGTCGAAGATGTCGCTACGCATGGGCGTCATCCTGCACCCCCGCCGGGGCACGACGACGACGCCGTCCGGGTGAGATCACCCGGACGGCGTCGTGCAGCGGTGGCGGCCGGCGTCGGGGGGGATGCCGGCCGCCACCGGTCCTCAGGCCCGTCGCCTCCGCAGGGCGACGAGCAGGCCACCGGCTGCCAGCAGCAGCAGGGCCCCCAGGCCGGCGCGCAGCACGTCCGCACCGGTCAGCGCGAGCGGGTCACGGTCCGCGGCGGTCGTCCCGCCGTCGGTCGGCGGCGCGTCGAACGTGTTGACCAGCTCGACCACGGCCTGCCCCGGCTCCGTGGTCCCGGCCAGCCCGACGACGGGCACGCGGGCCCCCGTCGACGTCACGGGCTCGCGACCCTCGACGCGCACGGTCGCGGCCACCTGCGCGGCCCCGCCCGTCTCCGTCTCGGTGACCGTGCAGTCCACGCCGACGGGCAGGCCCGTCCACGACGCGGTCAGCGCGGTCGGCGCCCGCAGCGTGCGCTGCGCACCACCGGGCACGTCGAGCGGCACGTCCTGGCCGTCGACCGGCCACGTGCAGACCAGCTCGACCGTGAACGGCCCGGCCGCGCCCGGCGCCGTCGTGGCGCCCGCGACCTGCTTGACGACCTCGACCGACGTGACGTCGAACGTGTTGGTCGCCGTCACCACGGCCGCCGGGACCTCGCCCTCGTCGGACGCGGGCTCGACGGTCACGACGCCGTCGGCCGGTGCGAGCACCGAGCTCGTGGCGCCGCCCGCGGCCGTCTCCAGCACGCGGCACGACGTGCCCACCGGGAACGGCCCGAAGGTCCGCAGCCCACCCGCGAGCAGGTCGAACGACTCGTCGAGCACCGTGCGGGCGTTGTACGTGCAGACCGCGGAGAACCCGAAGGACGCACCCGCGCCCCACGTGCCCGCACCGGCGCCGTCGACGACCTTGCGGACCTCGAGCACGCCCGCGTCGAACCCGTTGACGACCTCGACCTGCGCGCCGTCGGCGCCCACGGTCACGTCGGCCGTACCCGGCCCGGTCGGCACGACGCCGTCCCCGACGAGCAGCACGCGGTCGGCGCCGCGGCTGTCGGTCTCGGTCAGCGCGCACGTCGCACCGGCGGGGATGACCTCGTCGGGGGCCGTGAACGTCTCGCCGTCGGCGAGCGTGAACGTCAGCGCGTCGGCGCCGTCGAACGTCACGGGCGCACCCGTGCCGGCCGCGGTGCAGGTCAGCGCGAACGTGAACGGCCCCTCGAGGCCCGCGGTCGCGGTCGAGTCGACGCGCTTGGTGACGCTCAGGCCGCCGAACGCGTATGTGTTGGTGAGCGTCGCGACCTGCGCGGTCGGCACGGCGCCGTCCGCACCCGCGGGCGCGTCGACCTCGAGCCGGACCGTGCCGGAGCGCGTCGTCTCGCCGTGGCTGCCGGGCTCACCGGTCTCGGTGACGTCGCACCGCGCACCCACCGGCACACCGTCGACGCGGGCCGTCCAGCCGTTGCCCTCGTCGAGCGTGAGCGTCGCGGCGGCCCCCAGGTCGAGGGCGACGCCGTCGAGCGTGCAGACCACGTCGGCGCCGAACGACGCCGGCGCGTAGCCGCCCGCCGGGCCCTCGACGACCTTGCGGACCTCGATCGGGCCGGTCAGCACCTCGACGCCCATCTTGGGCGGCGCGATCTTCGACCACGTCGGCGCACCCACGTCGTGGTACTTCACGCCGAACTGGTTCCACGCGACCACCGCGTCGGCCGCCGCACCCGCGGGCACGCCGTCGACGACGTCGTCACCCGCCAGCACGTTGACGGTCGAGAACGTCACGTCGACGAACTGCCCGCTCAGCAGCGCCCCCGCGGCCGACGGCCGCAGGTCCACGTGCACGCGCAGGCCCGTGACGGCCGACCAGTCGGTCGCGTCGTCAGCCACCGACCACGCCTCGCCCGACTGCTCGCAGACGGCCTGGTCCTGCAGACCCGCCCACGTGCCGGCGCACACGTCCGCCGTCGTCGTCACCTCGGTCACCACCACGGCACCCGCGGGCGCCGTGACCTGCAGCGAACCGGGCACGACCTGCGGGCGGTACACCGAGCCGCGCTCGCCGCCCGTGATGATCATGCGGTCACCGGTCGCCGCGAGCGGGTCGAAGATCGTCAGCTCGTCGACGCTCGTCGTGCCCGCGTTCTGCGCGCGCAGCACCCAGTCGTCCTGCGCACCGGCCAGCGAGCGCGCGATGCACGGCGTGCGGTGGTAGTCGCCGCCGGTCGCGGTCAGGCGCGTCGTGCACTCCTCCCCGTCGGCCGTCGCCGCACCGGGCTGCGAGCCCCGCACGCCCTTGACGGCGAACAGGTTGGAGCCGGCGCGCGGCGACACGTGGTCGGCCGAGCCGCACGTGGTCGCGTCGTCCGCCCACGCACCCGTCACGGGGCGCGAACCGTCGAGCGGCGTGCACGCCTCGAGCGTCTGCGCGGTGCGCACGGCCATGGTGTTGACCGCGCGGTCGCCCACCGTCAGGCCGGGCTGCAGCTCGAGCACCAGGCGCACGTCCACGCGCTCGCCCGGCGCCAGGCGGCGCGCGTCCTGCGGCCACGCGAGCACCAGGTCGTCGCCGTCCACCGACACGGTCACCTGGTCGCCCATGGCGCTGCCCGCGGGCACCGTCACGACCGGGGCGGTCTCGCCCGTCCACACGAGGTGCTCGGGGAGCGTGTCGCGCAGCTCGGCGACGTCGAGATAGCCGCTGCCCGCGTTGCGGAACGACAGGTCCCACGGGACGGCCGTGCCGACCTGCACGGTGCGGTTGCCCTCGTTGGCGAGCTTGTCGACCGCGAGGCGGTGCGTGCCCTCGAAGAGGTCGACCGCGGCGGCGCTCGCGCGCTCCTGCGACGCCTCGCCGTTGAGCCGGTCCGCCTGGCCCACCACGGTGTTGGTCACCTCGTGGTGGTCGGCGTCCAGGACGATCGGGTCGCCACCCGTGCGCGTGACGTCCCGCAGCCGCACCTGCAGCTGCGCGGTCGTCGACCAGCCCGGCGCGGGCACCGCGTCCGAGAAGAACGCGCCGTCGGCGCGCGACAGCACGAACCGGACGCCGTCGACGTCACCGGCGCGCTCCGCCGCGACCGGCAGCGTCGGGGTCGCCCCCGGCGTGCCCGTCACCCACGCGTCCGCGCCGCCGGGCCCGAACGGCCCGTGCACGTCGACCTGCACCTGGTCGGCGCCCGCGGGCAGCGTCACCGCACCCAGGCCCACCAGGTCGAACCGGTCCCAGAACTCCGGCGACGTCGTCGCGTCGTCCTGCAGGCGCACCTGCGCCGGCGCGAGCGTGCCCGCCGGGGCCGTGCCGTTGGTCGCCGTCAGGCGCACCGTCAGCGGCTCGGCGCGCGTCGGCTCGGTGACCACCGCGGGCGAGATCGTCTTGGCGACGCCCACGTTGATCTCGCCGCCCGTGAGGCGCACGTCGACGCCGTCGGTGCCGGCGGCGAGCGTCGCGCCCGCCGGGTCCAGCACCGGGTCGTACGACTGGGCGTACATGTGGTTCTCGACCGTGACGGACTCGCCGGCGCGCAGCGTCTGCGCCTGGCCCGTCGACCGGACCTCGGTGCGCAGGCGCGTGTCGAGGTCGAGCCGCAGGCGGTTGCCCTGCGTGATCGTGCCGCCCGTGACCGCCGGGTCGGTGCCCTGGAACGTCGCGCTCAGCGCCACGACGTCCGCGAGCTGCGCGGGCGTCATCGCGAGCAGCGCCGCGACGGTCGTGCGCTCGCTGGTGTAGTCGCCGTCGGCGTACCGCAGCAGCCACGCGGTCGACGCCGCGAGGTCCACCTCGGCCGGACGCGTTGCGGAGAACCGCACCGCGGTCAGGTCGAACCGGTCGAACGGGCTCTCGCCGCTGCCGGGTGCGAGCCAGTCCACGGACGCCGCGAACGGGTCGGCGGTCGGGTCCGCGAGCGCGCACGCCGTGCCCTGCACGTCGACGTCGGAGCACGCCGGGTCGGTGATGCGCAGGTACGAGGCGCGGGCCACGGCGTCGTTCCACGCCGTGAGGCTGAACGTGCGCGTGGGCCACTGGTCCGCCGGGACCACGCCGGGCCGCGGCACGTACGCGACGTCACCCGTCGACACGGTCTTGTCGACGCGCACGAGCGGCGTCGAGCCCGTGATCGTGATGTCCGCGCGCTCCTGTGCGGTCACGACGCCGTCGGTGCGCTGCGCCGCGATGCCCACGGTGTTGCGCACGACGCCCGCGGCGCCCGCGTTGTAGGTCTCCTTGTCGGTGACCCAGCCACCCGTGCGGCGCACCTCGCGGATCTGCCACTGCAGGTCCAGCGTGCGGTCGATCGACGACGCCGCGACGCCCGTGCCCACGGCCGGCGCGAACGGGTCGAGGGCCGCGCCCGGCTGGCGGGCCGCGGCGCGCGCGGGCCCGTTCTCCTCGAGGACCAGCTGCACGCCCCACGCGTCGGCGCGCTGCTGCGCCGTCAGCGTGTACCCGACGAACCCGCCGCCGTTCGTCCAGCCGCCCGCGGGCGCCGTGACCGACTGCCAGGACCGCCCGCCCGCACCATCGGGCAGCAGCAGCCGCACGTCGGTCACGCGGTCGTACTTGAGGTACCAGCCGTTCGTGAACGGCGTCGCCGAGTAGGCGATCGGCTGCACGCGCACCAGGTCGAACGCGTCGAGCAGCGTGCCCGCCGGGTCGGCCGCGGCCGGGTCCGTCGCGGCGGCCGGGTCGGTGAGCGTCACCGACGACGCACCCGCGGCGGTCCGCCACGCGACGCGCGTCGTGCGCTGCTGGCCCGACTGCGCGGCCACGGTCGGCTGCGTCCACGTCTTGCGGACCTCCACCGGGCCCGTGCCGGGCGGCGGCGGGGTGACCGCCGCGTCGTCGTCCGCGTCGTCGCCGTCGGACACCGGGGTGCCGCCGCCGGTCGTGCCGCTGCCGACGACGGTCGCCGCGTTGCGCAGCGTCGTCGTGCCCTCGGGCAGCGCGCCGCCGCTGCGCAGCGTGCCGCGCGCGGTCGTCACGAGGTACGGCGTGACGGTCGTGTTCTCCTCGAACCCGTCGGCGTCGTGCAGGCGCAGCTCGACGCCCGTGACGTCGCTCAGCGCGACCCCGCCCGGCAGCCCGGCCGCGAGCTCCGCGGCGTCGAGCTGCAGCAGCCAGGTCTCCGCCCGCGCGGGCTCGTTGCGGACCGTGACCCACGTGCCGACGGACGTCTGCAGGCGCACCTCGACCGACGTGCCGGACGGCACCTGCGTCGGCGCGATCGCCGTCAGGTCGAAGCCGTCCCAGAAGCCGCGCGCGGCGCCGTCCCACGCGTCGGTGACGACGAGGTCGCGGGCCGTGACGTACGACGAGGACACCGCGAGCGTCGTGCGCAGCTCGGTGACCGCGGTGTCGCCCGGGCGCAGCTGGGCGTTCGGCCGGACCGTCTTGGCCAGCCCGACCTCGATGGACGCGGGCACGACCGTGAGGCGCGCGTCGTCCGTGTCCTGCGCGGTGTTGCCGTTGGGCGCCTCGACGCGCACCGTCGCGGTGTTGTCGAGCTGGCGCACCGGGCCGGTCGCGGTCTCGGCGGTGAGCACCGTGACGCGGGCCCGCGCGGGCTCGGCGGCCGGCGCGATCTCACCCGTGAACACGAGCTCGAACCCGGTGACGTGCACGCCGGAGCCCAGCGCGGGGGCGGCGGGCACGTCGCCCGCGGCGAACGTCACGGACGGCGTCGAGCCGTCGGACAGGTGGTAGACGACCGAGGCGCCCGTCGCGCCCGTCGGCCACGACGGCGCGCCGTCGAACCCGCCGAACGCGGGGTCGGTGCCGAAGAAGTCGAGGTCGCTCACGCGCAGCTCGCGGACCGGGACGTCGGACGTCTGCGACGCCACGAGGCTCAGCACGCTCGGCTCGCCCGCCGAGACGCGCGCGGGCGCGAAGTCCTTGACGACCTCGGTGCCGAGGCGCGCGGGGTCGACGCGGTACGGCGCGGTGGCCGTCGCGGAGACCGGGTCCTGCCCGTCGACCTCGACCGTCGCCGCGACGGTGTTGGTGAGCGTGCTCGTGGTGACCGACAGGTCGGCACCGGTCGTGCGGTGGGTCGCGCGCTGCGCGACGCCCAGGTCGAGGGAGAGCGTGTCGCCGACCGCCACGGGGCCGTCGCACGTCACGCGCAGGCCTCCGACGGCGTCCGCGTCGACGCCGCCGGGGAGCACGAGGCCGCCGTCGCCCGCGACCCACGTCCACGTGCCCGCGCGCTGCACGTACGCGTCGACACGCACCGCGGTGCAGCCCGTCGGCACCTGCACGCCGCTGAGCGACACGAGGTCGACGAGCGTGAACGGGTTCGCGGCGTCGAGCGTCGCGGCGCCCTCGGGCGCGACCGCGGGCTCCTGCAGCACGAGCGCGTCGGCCGGCACGTTGGCGGCGTTGGTCGCGCCGACCGTGATGGTCGACGGCGCACCCGCGGCGAACGCCTGCTGCGCCGGGGTCCACGACTTGGCGGGGGTGACGGCCACGGTCACCGGGACCGTGACCTCGACCTGCGCCGAGGCCGTCGCGGGCGCCGAGTTCGTCGCGGTGACCGTCGCGGTGTTGACGTGCGTGGTCGTCGTGCCCGGCGGCAGGTCGGTCGGCACGCGCAGCGTCAGCTGCACCGAGAACGTCTGACCGGCCTGGATGCCCTCACCCGTCGGGCTGACCGTCGGCTGCGTGAACGCGACGTCGAGTTGCGTGTCGGCCGCGACGACCGCGGGCGCCGTCGCCGACGTCGTACCGCCCGACGTCCACGTCGGGACGAACGTCAGCCCCGGCGTCGACGGCAGCAGCTCGACGTCCAGCAGCTCGTGCCCCGCGTGGTCGCCCAGCGCGTCCGTCAGCACCGCGTCGAGGCACGACGCCTCCGAGCACGCCACCTGCACGCTGTACGTGTAGGTGTCGCCCGGGGCGAGCTCGCCGCGGTCCACCGACTTGGTGATGCCGAGGTACTGGGGGTCGGCCGCGGCGGCCGGTGCCGTGAGCACCGGCAGCGCGAGCAGCGCGGCGAGCGCGGCCGCGACGAACGACATGAGGCGGCGCGGGAACGCGCGACCTCGGGACTGCGTGGGCATGACGAAGGCCTCCGACGGGTGGGGATCGCCCACACACTGGAGGCCGTTGGTCCTACTCCCCGGGTGAGCCTGCACGCTATGTCGCGTACACGCGCACGAATCGTCAACGCGGTCCGGATCGCCGCATTTCCCGCGGTCGCGCCCGGTGCGTCCCCCGCACCCCGCGCGGGGCCCTCAGCGCGCCGTCAGCGGCCCGTCGGCAGCGGCTGGCCGCGCAGCGCCGCGGCACGGAACTGCGTCGGCGTCAGCCCGAACCGGTCGCGGAACGCGCGGCCCAGCTGCGCGGTCCCGGCGAACCCCGTCTCGCGCGCGACGCGCCGCACCGTCACGCCGTCGTCCGCGCCCGCGAGCATCTCGGCCGCGTGCTCGAGCCGGATGTCGCGCAGCGTCGTCGCGAACGAGTCGGTGCTGTCCTCGAACTGCGCGAACAGGTGCCGCCGGCTGATGCGCAGCTCGCGCGCGACCGCGTCGGCGTCGAGGTCGGGGTCCGCGTACCGCTCGACGAGCAGCGCCCGGACCCGGTCGCGCATCCCCGGCTCGGGCGGCGCCTGCCCGCGGTCGATGGCCGACGCGACCGTGGCCGCCACGAGCCCCTGCAGCGCCTGCGTCGCGGTGAGCCGCACCACGGCGTCGACGTCGTCGTCGAAGAGCACCTCCAGCAGGTGCTGCGCGGCCGGTGCCAGGGGCGCGTCGCGCAGCACGAGGTCCTCGTCGCGCAGGATCGCGTCGGGGCGCCGGCCGTACAGGGACGTCGTCAGCAGCACGACGGTGCGCCGGCAGGGGCCCGTCTCCCACGCGACGCTGTACCGGCCGCGCGGCGGGTGCAGCAGGACGTCCCCCGGGCCGATCGGCAGCTCGTGGTGGCCGCGCAGCACGCGCCCGTGCCCCTGCTCGACGAGCTCCACCACCGCGAGGCGCGGCCCCGCGGGCACGGCGAGCGGTGCACGGTCGGACACCGCCGTGTACCGCGAGCCGGCGTAGCGGAACAGCACCATGCGGTCGGCGACCACCGGGTGCAGCGTCGCGGCGGTCGCGGCGCCGTCGGGGAACGTGAGGTCCCAGCCCATCGGCGCCATGAGCGCGCTGATCTCGCCGCGCCCCACGGCCTGCGGGCCCTGGCCGACCAGCCGCTCGACCCACTCGAGCACGGACCCGGTCGAGCGGTCCTGGCGACGCACGACCGTCGGACGGGCCTCGTCGGCGGGGCGGGCGTCGCCCGCAGGGGCGGTGGTCGGCGGGGAGGTCGGGTCCGCCGGCGGGGGCTGCGCGTGGGACATGGCCCCGACGCTAACGGGCCGCACGGTGCCCCTCCGGGTGAAGTCGCTGCTCACGACCGCGCTGCACGACCCGCGCGGGCACGCTCACGCCGCCCGGGGCGGCCCGGGCGGCGTGCCGGCTCTCGGGCGTGCGTCAGGCGGCGAGCACGTGCGGCGGGAAGCCGGTGCGCTCGACGTGAGCGCCGTCGGCGATGCGCGCCTCGGGCTCGACGACGAGCGCCGGGTCCAGGTGCGCGGCCGCACCGACCTCGACGCGCGCACCCAGGCGGGCGCCACGGCCGACGACCGCGTCGCGGCCGACGTGCACGTGCGAGCCCAGGCGGGAGCGCTCGGAGACGACGGCGCCCGGTTCGATCCAGCAGAACCGGCCCACCGACGCGCCGGCCTCGACGACGGCGCCCGGGTCGACCCACGCGGAGTCGGCCACGAACGCGCTGTCGTGCACGCGCGCTCCCTTGGCGACGAGGCCGCCGCCGTTCTCGTGTCGCTGGTAGCGGACGACCTTGCCGTCCTCGGTCTCGAGTTCCTCGTATCGCTTCATCCTGCTCATCGCAACGATCCGACCGCATGGTCTGTTCCCGCGGGAAGCCCCGTCACACGACCTTCACGCGAGTCCCGCGACCCGGTCCCCGACGCCGTGACCTGCGCCACCGTCCCCCGTCGCCACCGCCGCCCCCGGCGCGACCCACGCGGCCCGGGCCAGGGCGGTCGCCGAACGCGGGGAACGTCCGCCTCCCACCACCCGGGAGCGGCCGAAGCCCGCGCTCGGCGACCGCCGGACGCCGCCCGTGCGCCGTCACGCGCTCACCGAGAACGCTCGCCGAGAACCCCGCGCGACCGCGTGCGAGGATCGCCCCATGACGACCGACCAGGACGCGCGCGACGTCGCCGGGACCCCGGCACCCACCGTGGCCGAGACCCCGGACCCGCTCGCCAACGCGGGCGACACCGAGCTGTGGCTCGAGCGCACCGGCAAGCGCCAGTACGTGGGCCGCAGCTCTCGGGGCGCGCAGGTGCGGATCGGGTCGGTGGGCGACCCGGAGGCGTTCTCCCCCGGCGAGCTGCTGAAGATCGCGCTCGGCGCGTGCAGCGGCCTGTCCGCCGACGCCGCGCTCGTGCACCGCCTGGGCGACGACGTGCGGGTCACCATCCGCGTGGGCGGCGCGACGCACCCCACCGAGGACCGCTACCCCGCGCTGGCCGAGGTCATGGAGGTCGACCTCTCGGGCCTCGACGACGCGACGCGCGACCGCCTGCTGACGGTCGTGCACCGCGCGGTCGACCAGCACTGCACGGTCGGGCGCACGCTCGAGCACGGCGCCACGACGACGCTCACGGTGTCCGGGGAGCGCTGACGTGCCGCGGCTCGTGCAGGGCGCGCTCGACAAGGCGGTGACGATCCCGTCCGCGACGATCCACGCGCACGTCGAGAGCGTGCGGCGCCGCAACCCCGACGCGAGCCCCGCCCGGGTCGTCGAGCTCCTCGAGAAGGAGTACCTGCTGGTCGTGGCCGGCACCGGCGGTGCCGTCGGCGCCGCGGCGGCCGCGCCGATCGTCGGCACGGGCCTCGCGACCGCGCTGACCGTGAGCGACGTCGCGACGTTCTTCGGTGCGTCCGCGGCGTTCGCGCTCGCCGTCGCGTCGGTGCACGGCATCGAGGTCACCGACACCGAGCGCCGCAAGGCGCTGCTGCTGTCGACCCTGCTGGGCGAGTCCGGCGCGAAGGTCGTCGAGGACGCGACCGAGCTGACGACGTTCCGCGTGGGGCGCGTGCTGCTCACGCGCATGCCGATGGGCACGGTCAAGAAGGTCAACAACCAGCTCACGCGCAAGCTGCTGCGCACGCAGGCCGCGCGGTTCGGCGGGCTCGCGGTCGGGCGGCTCGCGCCCTACGGCCTGGGCGCGGCGATCGGCGTCGCGGGCGGCCGGGCGCTCGGGCAGGGCGTGATCAAGGGCGCGCGGCTCGCGTTCGGCCCCGCACCCGAGACGTTCCCCCGGGTCGTCGAGGTCGCTCCGGTCCACGCACAGCTCGCGACGGCGCCGCACGTCGTCGGTCAGGCCGACGCGGTCGCACCGGCACGGCCGACGCCCCGGACGACGGACGACGCGCGCCGTCGAGGCTTCCTGCGCCGCCGCTGAGCCGCCCGCGTGCGGGGCGCGCCGTCGTCACCAGCGCGCGTGCACGTGCTCCCGCACGTAGCGGTCGTACACGTCGCCGAGCGCCGCGAGGGTCTCGTCCGACAGGTCGGGGAACGCGTCGGCGGCCGCGTTGGCCTGCGCCTGCGCGGGCGTCCGCGCGCCGGGGATGACCACCGAGACGCCGGGCTGCTGCACGATCCAGCGCAGCGCGAGCTGCGCGGTCGTCATGCCCGACGGCGTGAGGGCGGCGACCTCGCGCGCGGCTCGGACGCCGACCTCGTAGGGCACGCCCGAGAACGTCTCGCCGACGTCGAACGCCTCGCCGTGGCGGTTGTAGGCGCGGTGGTCGTCGGGCGCGAACTGCGTCTGCTCGTCGTACCTCCCCGACAGCAGGCCGGACGCGAGCGGCACGCGCGCGACGATGCCGACGCCCGCCTCGGCCGCCGCGGGCAGCACCTGCTCGAGCGGCTTGCGGCGGAACACGTTGAGGATGATCTGCACCGACGCGACGTGCGGGCGCGCGATCGCCGCGAGCGCCTCGTCGACCGTCTCGACGGACACGCCGTAGGCGGCGGCGCGGCCGTCCTCGACGACCCGGTCGAGCGCGTCGTACACGTCGTCGCTGCGCAGCACCGCGCTGGGCGGGCAGTGCAGCTGCACGAGGTCGAGCGTGTCGGTGCGCAGGTTGACGCGGCTGCGGTCGGTCCACCGGCAGAAGGCGTCGTACGTGTACGCCTCGGCGACGTGCGGGTCGGCGCGGCGGCCCATCTTGGTGGCGACCGTGACCGTCCCCGCCAGGTCGGGGCGCGACGCGAGGAACGCGCCGATCGCCCGCTCGGACCGCCCGTCGCCGTAGACGTCGGCCGTGTCGAGGAACGTCACGCCCGAGGCGACCGCGGCCTCGAGCACGGCGTGCGCCGTGTCGTCGCCGACCTCGCCCCAGTCGCCGCCGAGCTGCCAGCAGCCCAGCCCGATCACGCCGACCTCACGACCCGTCCGTCCCAGCACCCTGCTCCGCATGCCGACGACCGTACCCCGGTGGAGGATCGACGCATGCCGACGCCCCCAGCCGCCCCCGGCGCCGTCGCGGTCACGCGCGCGCTGCCCGTGCCCGCGCCCGCCGCGTGGGCCGCGCTGACG
>JAEYNO010000087.1 GCA_023412515.1 Actinomycetes bacterium | reverse complement strand
CGTCGAGGTCGCGCGCCGGCAGGGCCGCGCGCGCGGCGTCCGCGAGCGGCAGCACCGGCACGGCACGGTCCTCGGGGGTCGCGTCGAGCTCGTCGAGCGTGTGAGCGTCGGCGAGCCCGTACCCGGCGACGCGTGTGCGGCGCAGCGCCGTGAGGTGCCCGCCGACGCCGAGCGCCGCGCCCAGGTCGCGCGCGAGCGCCCGCACGTACGTGCCCGACGAGCACGTGACCGCGACGTCGACGTCGAGCACGGCCACGCCGTCCACGGCGGCCGCCCGCACGTCCAGCACCTCGAACCGCGCGACGTGCACGGGCCGCGCCGCGAGCTCGACGTCCTCGCCCGAGCGGACGCGCGCGTAGGCGCGCTGCCCGTCGACCTTGATGGCCGACACGCTGCTCGGCACCTGCCGGATGTCGCCCGTGAGGGCGGCGACGGGTGCGACGAGGTCGCCCCGCGCGAGGCCCGACGCGTCGTGGACGGCGAGGGTCTCCCCCTCGGCGTCGTCGGTCGTCGTGGCGACGCCGAGACGCACCGTCGCGGTGTAGTCCTTGTCGGCGCCCGTCACGTACGTCAGCAGGCGCGTCGCGCGGCCGATCCCGACGACCAGGACGCCGGTCGCCATGGGGTCCAGCGTGCCGGCGTGCCCGACCTTGCGCGTCGACGCGAGGCGACGCACGCGCGCGACCACGTCGTGGCTGGTCCAGCCGGCGGGCTTGTCGACGACGAGCACGCCGTCGCCCGCCGTGGGGCGGCGCGGCCCGGCGGGCGGGCCGGCCGCCCGCTCGGGTCGGCTCACTCCTCGGTGTCGTCGTCGGCGCGGCGGTAGGGGTCCTCGTCGCCGGCGTAGCGCGCGCCCGCGGCGAGCCGCGCGACCTCGGCGTCCCGACGCGCCGCCTCGGACAGCGCCTCCTCGAGGTGCGCCGCGGTCTCGGGGACCGCGTCGAGGTGGAACGCGAGCGTCGGCGTGAGACGGATGCCCGTCTGCTTGCCGACCTCGGAGCGGATCAGACCCTTGGCGCTCTCGAGCGCCTTCGCGGAGCCCTCGCGCGCCTCGTCGTCCCCGAGGACCGTGTAGTACACGTCCGCGTGCTGCAGGTCGCCGGTGACGCGCACGTCGGTCACCGTCACGAACCCGAGCCGCGGGTCCTTCACGCGCGTGTCGATCATCTGCGCGACGACCTGCTGAATCCGCTCCGCGAGCTTGCGCGCCCGCCCGGTGTCCGCCATGTCCGCCGTCCTTCCCTAGACCCTCTCCCCACCGCGCGGGTGGGGAGACTGACGTACGAGGACGACCGGAGGGAGGGGGTGGCGGGCCGTGGTGGGCCTGGCACGGGCCGCCAGGCCCGCGGTAGGCCCGCCACCCCCTCCCGGAGGTCGTCCGGAGATCAACCGACCGAGGTCAGCTGCGCGGCTTCTCCCGCATCTCCCACGTCTCGATGACGTCGTCGACCTGCAGGTCGTTGAACGACCCGAGACCGATGCCGCACTCGAAGCCCTCGCGGACCTCGGTCGCGTCGTCCTTGAACCGCTTGAGCGACTCGATGGTGAGGTTGTCCCCCACGACCTTGCCGCCGCGCAGGACGCGCGCCTTGGTGTTGCGACGGATCTCGCCCGAGCGGACGAGCGAGCCGGCGATGTTGCCGAACTTGGAGGAGCGGAACACCTCGCGCACCTCGGCGGTACCGAGCTGCACCTCCTCGTACTCCGGCTTGAGCATGCCCTTGAGGGCCGCCTCGACGTCGTCGATCGCCTGGTAGATGACCGAGTAGAAGCGCACGTCGACGCCCTCGCGGTCGGCCAGCTCCTCGACGCGCTCCGCGAACTTCACGTTGAAGCCGATGATGATCGCGTTGTCGACCGTGGCGAGGTTGACGTCGTTCTGCGTGATGGCACCCACGCCGCGGTGGATGACGCGCAGGTCGACCTCGTCGCCGACGTCGATCTTGAGCAGCGCGTCCTCGAGGGCCTCGACGGCACCCGAGACGTCGCCCTTGAGGACGAGGTTGAGGGTCTCGACCTTGCCCTGCTGCAGCGCCTGCGTGAAGTCCTCGAGGCTGATGCGCTTGCGACGCTTGGCCAGGAGGGCGGCACGCTCGGCCGCCTCGCGCTTCTCGGCGATCTGCCGCGCGGTCCGCTCGTCGGGCGCCACGAGGAACGTGTCGCCCGCGCTCGGCACGGACGCGAGGCCGAGGACCTGGACCGGACGCGCCGGGCCCGCCTCGGTCACGGTCTCGCCGTGCTCGTCGAACATCGCGCGGACACGGCCGTGGGCCGTGCCGGCGACGATCGCGTCACCCACGTGCAGCGTCCCGGACTGGACCAGGACGGTCGCGACCGCACCGCGGCCCTTGTCGAGGTTCGCCTCGATGGCGACGCCTCGCGCGTCCTTGTCGGGGTTGGCCCGCAGGTCGAGCGACGCGTCGGCGGTGAGCAGGACGGCCTCGAGCAGCTCGTCGATGCCCATGCGCTGCTTCGCCGAGACGTTGACGAACATCGTGTCGCCGCCGTACTCCTCGGCCACGAGGTTGTACTCGGTCAGCTGCTGGCGGATCTTGTCGGGGTTGGCCGACTCCTTGTCCACCTTGTTGACCGCCACGACGATCGGCACGTTGGCCGCCTGCGCGTGGTTGAGCGCCTCGATGGTCTGGGGCATCACGCCGTCGTCCGCCGCGACCACGAGGATCGCGATGTCGGTGACCTGAGCACCACGGGCACGCATGGCGGTGAACGCCTCGTGACCCGGGGTGTCGATGAACGTGATGGCCCGCTCCTGGCCCTCGTGCGCGGCACGGACCTGGTAGGCGCCGATGTGCTGCGTGATGCCGCCGGCCTCGCCCGCGACGACGTCCGTGGACCGGATCGCGTCGAGGAGCTTGGTCTTTCCGTGGTCGACGTGACCCATGACCGTGACCACCGGGGGCCTCGGTGCGAGGTCCTCGTCGCCCTCGGCCTCGAGCTCGGCGTCGAGGTCGATGTCGAAGGACCCGAGCAGCTCGCGGTCCTCCTCCTCGGCCGACACCATCTCGATGACGTAGCCGAGCTCGGCCGCGAGCGTGCCGAACGTGTCCTCGTCGAGCGACTGCGTCGCGGTCGCCATCTCACCGAGGTGGAACAGCACCGTGACGAGCGCCGCCGGGTTGGCGTCGATCTTGTCGGCGAAGTCGTTGAGCGACGAGCCGTGACGCAGACGGATGACCGTCTTGCCGTTGCCGCGCGGGACGCTGACGCCACCGAGCGACGGGGCCTGCATGGCCTCGAACTCCTGGCGCTTCGCGCGCTTCGACTTCCGCCCGCGGACGGGACGACCGCCGGCGCGACCGAACGCACCCTGCGTCGAGCCGCGACCGGCACCGCCGGGACGGCCACCGCCGCCGGGACGACCGGCGAAGCCGCCACCGCCACCGGGGCCGCCGGGACCGCCACCGGGACGACCGCCGCCGCCGAAGCCGCCGCGACCGCCACCGGGA
>JAEYNO010000022.1 GCA_023412515.1 Actinomycetes bacterium | reverse complement strand
CCACGCGACCGCGAGCGCGAACCACGCACCCGCGAGCACGGTCGGCCGCAGCCGCGCCGACCAGCGTCGGTCGGCGAGCAGGGCCGCGCCGGTGACGGCGGTCATGGCCGCGAGCCAGACGGCGAGCGCGGTCACGGCCGGTCCGTGCCGCGCTCGCGCGCGTCGAGCCACGCCTCGAGATCGCGCCGCTCGGCGTCGTCGACGGGCCTGTCGGCGGCGAAGCTCGCGAGCAGGCTGCGCAGGCTGCCGCGGTGGAACCGCTCCATGAACCGGCCGGTCTCGAACGCGAGGTACTCGTCGCGGCCGACCTCGGCGACGTAGTGCAGGTCGCGGCCCGTGCGCGTCGAGCGCACGAAGCCCTTGGCCTGGAGGCGGCCGAGCAGGGTCGCGACGGTCTGGATCTTCCACCCGCGGTCGGCGGGCACGGACTCGACCACCGCGCGGGTGGTGAGCGGCCCGGTGGCGGACCACAGGACGTCCATGACGTCGAGCTCGGCGTCGGGCAGGCGTCGCACGGCGGTCTCCTTTCGACAACTGTCGTCAACGTACTACAGGTGTCGTAAGAAGGGTCGGCGCACGCCCGCCCGTCGCGCCGTGCACGCCGCGAGCCCGGCGCGCCGGCCCGTCAGAGCGCCGACGTGCCGAACACGAGCCCCAGCGCGTAGGTGGCCGCCGCGGCCCCGAACCCGATCGCCAGCTGGCGCAGCGCCCGCTTGAGCGGCGACGCACCCGACAGCAGCCCGACCACCGACCCCGTGCCCAGCAGCGCGACGCCGACCAGCCCGGCCGACCACAGCACGGCCGTGAACCCCTCGGCCCCCAGCAGGTACGGCACGACGGGGATCAGCGCACCGGACGCGAAGAAGCAGAAGCTCGCGATCGCGGCACCCCACGCGGTGCCGATCGACTCGTGCTCGTCCCGCTCCGGGGCCGGCGCGACGGCCTCGTCGGGTGCGAGCGTGGGCGCGTCGGCGCCGCCGGGCAGCGTCGTCGACGTGCGCAGCAGCGACCCCGTCACGGCGCGCTGCGCCTCCCAGTGCGCGAGCGACGCCAGCACGACGTCGGCGCGCGCCTGCGCCTCGTCGGCCGCCATGCCGCGCGCGCGGTAGACCAGCGACAGCTCGTTGGCGTCGACGTCGAGGTGCGTCAGCGCGGCCGCCGCGTCGGCGTCGGGGCGCGAGGCCTCGAGCAGCTCGCGCTGCGACCGGACCGACACGTACTCCCCCGCGCCCATCGACAGCGCGCCCGCGAGCAGACCCGCGAGGCCCGTCAGCAGCACGGTCCCGGTCGAGACGCCGCTCGCCCCGATGCCCAGCACGAGCGCCAGGTTCGACACCAGGCCGTCGTTCGCACCGAACACCGCGGCGCGGAACGTGCCGGAGATCTGCTGCCGCCCCCGGATCGCGAGGCCGCGCACGACCTCCTCGTGGATCTGCTCGTCGGCGGCCATGCGGGGCGTCGCCTCGGCGTCCGAGCCGTACGTCGAGCGCGCCTCGGCGCGCTGCGCGAGCGCGAGCACGAACACCGAGCCGAACCGCCGGGCCAGCCACCCGAGCGCGCGCGTGCGCCACGCGCCGCGCGCGGGCGGGCCCACCTGGTCGCCCAGCAGCTCGAGCCAGTGCGCCTCGTGACGGCGCTCGGCCTCCGCGAGCGCGAGCAGGATCTCGCGCTCCTCGCCGACGCGACGGCTCGCGAGGTCACGGTAGACGGCGGCCTCGGCGCGCTCGTCGGCGAGGTTGCGGCGCCACCGGCGCAGCTGGGAACGGGACGCGGGCACGGTTGCTCCAGGGCAGGACGGGGGGTGTCCTGCCGACGGTAGGCGAGCGCGCGGGGTTGCGAGGGCGTGCGACGACGAGCGCCGCACACCCGTCACCGGCGGTTTCGGCGACCCGAACCACGGCGACGGCGCGGTTCGACCGGGGGCCCGCGGTGCCGGCGACGGCACTCCGCCACCGGGCGCGCGCCCCCTCAGCCGGCCGGCGCAGCCTCGCGCAGCCGCTCCAGCAGCGGGCCGGCGGCCTCGTCGAGGAACCGCTGCTGCAGCGCGTCGCCCACCTGCACGAGCGCGACGTCCGTGAACCCCGCCTCCCAGAACGCGCTGACCGCCTCGACGACCGCGTCGAGGTCCGGCCCGCACGGGATCGCGTCGGCCACGTCCTCGGGGCGCACGAACTGGCTCGCGGCGTCGAACGCCTCGGTCGTCGGCAGGTCCGCGTTGACCTTCCAGCCGCCGCCGAACCACCGGAACTCCGCGTGCGCCCGGGCCACGGCCTCGTCGCGGTCAGGCCCCCACGAGATCGGGATCTGCCCGATCTTGCGCGACGGGCCGATCGCCTCGAGCGCCTCCAGCCCCGCGCGCGCCTCGTCCCAGCGGCGCACCAGGTCGGCATCCGGCTCGACCGCGACCAGGTGGTCGGCCAGCGACGAGAACCGCTGCACGGACTGCTCGCCCGAGACGGCGACCGCGATGGGCACGGGCGCCTCGGGGACGTCCCAGAGCTTGGCCGAGTCGACGCGGAAGTGCGCGCCCTCGTACGTGACGCGGTCGCCCGTGAGCAGCTGGTGGATGATCTCCAGCGCCTCCTCGAGCATGTCGTGGCGCTCGCCGACCGCGGGCCACCGCTCGCCCACCACGTGCTCGTTGAGGTTCTCGCCCGCACCCACGCCGAGCGTGAACCGCCCCTCGGAGAGCAGCGCGAGCGTCGCGGCCTTCTGCGCGACGACCGCCGGGTGGTAGCGGATGGTCGGGCACGTCACGTACGTCATGAGCTCGAGGCGCTCGGTCGCCTGCGCGACCGCACCCAGCACGCTCCACGCGTACGGCGCGTGGCCCTGCTCGTCGAGCCACGGGAAGTAGTGGTCCGACGACACCGCGAAGTCGAAGCCCAGCCGGTCGGCGTGCTGCGCGTAGCGCACGAGCTCGCGCGGGCCGGACTGCTCGGTCATGAGGGTGTACCCGAATCGCGTCACCCCCCGAGCCTCACCCCCCGACGACAATCCGGCACCCCGAACTCCCACCCCGCCACCCCCTCCCCCCGCGAGAGCGCAATCCAGTCCTCCGCCCCTCCCCCTCCTCCACCTCATCCCCTCGCGAGAGCGCAATCCAGTCCCCTCCTCCTCCCCCCCGCGAGAGCGCAATCCAGTCCCCTCCCCCCGCGAGAGCGCAATCCAGTCGCCAATTCCCCTGGCGAGCAGCCGATCCCTTCGCACCGACCACCCGTGACGGCGATGCACCCCGCCGTCGACGACGACAGGTCAAGACCGGATCGACCTCTCACGCAGGGAGGTCGGGCGGGGCGCGGCTAGGGTCGGGGACGACGACGAGGAGGTCCGCGTGCCGCAGCCGGTGACGTTCGGGGTGGTGGGGTCCGGGTGGCGGGCCGAGTTCTTCGTGCGCGTGGCGCGCCTGCTGCCGGACCGGTTCCGGTGCGTGGGCGTCGTGACCCGCACCGCCGAGCGCGGCGCGTGGGTCGAAGCCGCGTGGGGCGTGCCGACGGTCCGCACGATCGAGGAGCTCGTGACGGGCGCGCTGCCCGGCGCCGGCGTCGCGCCCGACCGGCCCGAGCTCGTGGTCACCGCGACGCCGTGGCCCGTGACGCCCGACGCGGTGCGTGAGATCGTCGACGCGGCGGTGCCGGTGCTGGCCGAGACGCCGCCCGCGCCCGACGTCGACGGGCTGCGCGCGCTGTGGGCCGACGTCGGGCCCACGGGGCTCGTGCAGGTCGCCGAGCACTCGCCCTTCATGCCGTCCCACCAGGCACGACGCGCCGTCGTGACCGCCGGGACCATCGGCGAGCCGACGCAGGTGCAGGTGTCGTCGACGCACCTGTACCACGCTGCCGGGCTCGCGCGGCACCTGCTGGGCGCCGGGCGCGGGCCCGTGACGGTGCGCGCGCAGGCGTTCACGGCACCGCTGCTCTCGCCGCTCGAGCGCGACGGGTGGACGGGCAAGGTCGACGCCGAGCCGACGCGGCAGATCCTGGCGACGCTCGACCTGGGCGACAGTCGGTCCGTGCTCTACGACTTCACCGACAACCAGTGGCACAACCCGCTGCGCACCAACAGGATCGTCGTCCGCGGGTCGCACGGCGAGATCGTCGACGACGCCGTCACGCGCCGTGTCGACGAGCGCACGGTGCTGACGTCGCGCATCGAGCGCCGGCAGGCCGGCATCGAGCAGAACCTCGACGGGTTCGACCTCGAGCACCTGTCGGTGGACGGCCGCGTGCTCTACCGCAACCCGTACGTCGGCGCGCGGCTCGCGGACGACGACCTGGCGGTCGCGCACCTGCTCGACGCGTCCGGCGCGTGGCTGCGCGGCGACGCGCCGCCGCCGTACCCGCTGGCCGACGGCTGCCAGGACCACCTGCTCGGGCTCGCGATCGAGGAGTCCGCCCGCACGGGCCGGGAGGTCCGCACGGTCGCGGAGCCGTGGGCGGACGCGGTCTGACACGTCGTCCGGAACGACCCCGTCGTCCGTCGCGCCGACGCGGTCCCGGACGCGACCGATGACGGGTTCACGCGGCGCGGGTCAGGCGCAGCTCAGCGGTCGACCGCGACCGGTGCGATCGCGACGACGCGAGGCTCCGACCCGACGACGCCGTCATCCAGCGCGCCGACGAACGCCGTACGACGACCGACGACGGGGCCGACGTCCGTCAGCCGGGACGCCGACCCGACGAGACCGGGCTGAGGTCACGCATCTCGCCGATGGAGGACGTCAGCCCGGCGTCACGAGCGACCTGTCCCACCGGATGGACACCCGAGGGCGACACCGTCATCCGCCGGGCCGACGGTCGGCCCGGCGCGACGGATCACGGTGTCGACGAACGACGGCACGACGACGCGTCCAGGCCGTCATCCGTCGCGCCGACGAGCACCCGCGGGCGACCGACGACGGGGCCGACGTCCACCCACCGGTACGCCCACGCCGCGAGACCAGGCCGGGGTCGCGCATCGACGCGATGGACGACGCCGGCCCGGTCTCGCGGACAGACCGTCCCACCCGACGGGCAGCCGGGCGGCCAGGGGCGGCCGTCAGGCGGTCGCGGCGGCCCAGGCGGCGCGCAGGCCGTCGACGAGGGGGGTCACCGGGCGGCCGTCAGGCGGGTCGCGGCGGCCCAGGCGGCGCGCAGGCCGTCGACGAGGGGGGTCGTCGGGCGGCCGATGAGGCGGCGCAGCGTGCCGTCGGTGTCCGCGAGGGTGCCGGCCTTGATGTTCTGGTCGAGCGCGACGACGAACCCGGCGGTGCTTTCGTCGAGGCCCGCGGCCAGCAGGCCGGCGCGCTGCTCGTCGGGCGTGACGTCGCGGTAGACGACGTCCCGGCCGAGCACCTGCGACGCGGCGGCCGCGAGCTCGTCGTGCGTCCACGCGACGTCGCCGGCGAGCTCGTGGACCTGGCCGTCGTGACCCTCGCCCGTGACGACCGCGACGATCGCGTCCGCGAAGTCCTGGCGCGACGCCGACGCGACGCGACCCTGGCCGACCGACCCGACGATCTCGCCGGTCGCGGCGGCCTGCTGCAGGCTCTGCACGTAGTTCTCGGTGTACCAGTTGTTGCGCAGGATCGTCGTGACCAGGCCGGACGCGGCGAGCAGCTCCTCGGTGGCCTTGTGCTCGGGCGCGAGGACCAGCTCGGTGGCGTCGGCGTGCGGCGCGGACGTGTAGACCACGCGGCGGACGCCCGCGGCGACGGCGGCGTCGGCGACGGCCTGGTGCTGCGGCACGCGGCGCCCGACCTCGCTGCCCGAGACGAGCACGACGGTGTCGGCGCCCGCGAACGCGGCGGCGAGCGTCTCGGGGCGGTCGTAGTCGACCTCGGCGGCGCGCGCGCCGCGGGCGACGAGGTCGGCGACGCGGTCGGTGCCGCGCGCGCCGGCGACGACGTCGGTGACGCCCGCGGCCAGCAGACCCTCGACGGCGAGACGGCCCAGGTGGCCGGTGGCCCCGGTGACGACGACGGACATGGTGATCCTCCTCGGTGGGTGCGGCCGGACGACCGCGCGGTGGTGCGTTCGCCCGGGTCAACGGTGGTGCTCGCCTAGACTTTCCCACGACGCGGTACCCACCTTCCTGTCGGGTACCTACCCGGAGGTGAGCATGCAGGCAGCAGCGCTGGCGACGACGGCCGACGTGACGACCACCACACCCGTGGCGACGCCGTTGCAGCAGATGCTCGCCGCGGGCCGGCTGCCCGCGGCGTGCCCGAGCCGCGTCGTGCTCGACCACGTGACGTCCAAGTGGGGCGTGCTCGTGCTCGTCGCGCTGTCGGAGCGCACGCTGCGCTGGGGCGAGCTGCGCCGCGTCGTCGAGGGCGTCAGCGAGAAGATGCTGGCGCAGACGCTGCGCACGCTCGAGGCCGACGGCCTGGTCGAGCGCACCGTGACCGGCACCGTGCCGCCGCGCGTCGACTACGCGCTGTCGCCCCTGGGCGCCGACCTCGCGGCACGGCTGCTGCCGCTCATGTCGTGGATCGTCGAGCACGCGGACGCGATCGTCGGCGAGCGCACCGACTGAGCCGTCGCGGTCGACCGGTCACGGCGTTCCGTCGCTCCGCGCGGGCGCCGCCGTGCCGCGGGCCGCCGCGCCGTCCGCCCGTCCGGACGCACCGGCGGAGCCACGGCCCTCCGCGGCGCCGTCCGCATCGTCGTCCGACGGGCCGCCCAGGCCGCCCGCGAACAGCTGCCACACGGGCCCGGTGACGAACCACAGCACGAGCACGAGCGAGGCCCGACCGCCCCACGCGAGCAGCACCTCGCGCTGGTCGGGGGCGTCCGCGATGAGCCACAGCACGCCGAGCACGGCGACGGCGACGGTCCACGCGAGCAGCACGCGCAGCCACAGCCGCCACTCGTACGCGAGCCGCGCGCGGCCGCCCGCCGGGGGCCGCGGCGGACGCGGCCCGTCGAAGAACCGCCAGGCCACCCACGCGTCGACGCGCTGCACGGTGTACTTCCCGAACCCGACCGTGAACCCGAGGTAGAGCGCCGCGAGCCCGTGCGTCCACGTGGGCTCGGACCCGCGCAGCAGGTCGCCGACGGTCGCGACCAGCAGCACGACCTCGATCGCGGGCTCGCACAGCAGCAGCACGGTCGACAGCCGACGGCGCCGGAAGACGTACCGCGCGACGACCGCCGCCGCGAGGAACACCCAGAACGCGACCTCGCAGGCCACGACGAGCGCGGCGACGGGGTTCTCGCGGATCCACCCGATGACGTCCATGCGAGCACCGTCGCGCGCACCGGCCCGCGGCCGCGTCCGGCGGACGGACCGTCCTGCGCGCGGGCGCTCCTCCGTTCGGACGAGGGCCGCGCGCCGCGCGCGTGCTGGGATGGGCGCATGCTCAGCGCCCTCCGCAGCCGCGTCGACACCACGTGGTGGCTCGCGCGCGAGAGCCCGCAGGCCGCGCGCTGGGACTCGGTGGCGCTGCTGCTGGTGGGGCTGCTGCTGCTGACGCTCGACGTCCGCATGGTCGGCAGCGACGTGCCGCTGGTCGACGTGCCGGGTGGCCCGGTGCCGTGGCAGGCGGGCCTGCTGGTCGTCGCGACGACCGTGCTGCTCGCCAAGCGGACGCACCCCGTGTCCGCGCTGGTCGGCGTCACGGTGCTCACGCTGGCCGACGCGGCGCTGGGCGGCAGCCTCGGCATGTACCTCGTGCTGTTCGACGCGATCTTCACGGTCGCCGTGCGGGCGTCGGGCCGGCCGCGCGCGGCGGTCCTCGGCACGCTGACGGCGCTGGTCGTAGCGACGCCCGTCGGGGCTGTGGTCGCGGGGCTGGGGACCCAGGACGTCGCGCAGCTCACGCTCGTCGCGCTCGCGCTGCTGCTGCCGCCGTGGTGGTGGGGCACGGACGTGCGCCGCTCGCAGGCGCTCGCGGCCGAGCAGACGCGCCGCGCCGACGCCGAGCGGGCCCGTGCCGACCTCGCGCGCGAGCACGCCGACGACGTCGCGCGCATCGCCGC
>JAEYNO010000006.1 GCA_023412515.1 Actinomycetes bacterium | reverse complement strand
GGCGTGCGCCCCCCGCTCCTCGCGGCGCTCGCGGGCGCGCACCCGACCACCGGCCCCGCGCCCGACCCCGCCACGGTGCGTCCGCTGGTCGTCGTCACCGCGACCGGCCGCGACGCCGACGAGCTCGCGGGCGCGCTGCGCTGCTACCTCCCGGACGACGACGTCGCGGTGCTGCCGAGCTGGGAGACCCTCCCGCACGAGCGGCTCAGCCCGCGCGCCGACACCGTCGCGCGGCGCCTCGCGGTGTTCCGCCGCCTCGCGCACCCGGACCCCGAGCCGGGTCCCGCCGGACCCGTCCGCGTGCTCGTCATGCCCGTGCGCGCGCTGCTCCAGCCGGTCGTCGACGGCCTGGGCGAGCTGCGTCCCGTCGAGATCGGCACGGGCGACCGCGTCGACCTCGACGACGTCGCGCAGCGCCTCGTCGACGCCGCCTACGCGCGCGTCGACATGGTCGAGCGGCGCGGCGAGTTCGCCGTGCGCGGCGGCATCCTCGACGTCTTCCCGCCCACCGAGGACCACCCGCTGCGCATCGAGCTGTGGGGCGAGGACGTCGAGGAGATCCGCTGGTTCTCGGTCGCCGACCAGCGTTCGCTCGAGGTCGCCGACCACGGGCTGTGGGCGCCGCCGTGCCGCGAGATCCTGCTCACCGACGACGTGCGCGAGCGTGCCGCCGCGCTGCGCGAGCGCCTGCCAGGTGCGCTCGACATGCTCGACAAGCTCGCGGAGGGCATCGCGGTCGAGGGCATGGAGTCGCTCGCGCCCGCGCTGGTCGAGCGCATGGTGCCCGTGCTCGACCTCGTGCCGGACGCGTCGCTGCTCGTGCTCGTCGACCCCGAGCGCGTGCGCCGCCGCGCGCACGACCTCGTCGCCACGACGCAGGAGTTCCTCGAGGCCGCGTGGACGTCGGCCGCCGCCGGCGCCGCGACGCCGCTCGACCTGTCGGCCGCGTCTTTCGCGTCGTTCGCCGAGGTCCGTGCCCTCGCCGCGGTGCGCGGCCTCGGCTGGTGGACCCTGTCGGGGTTCACGCTCGACGCCGACGCGGTCACGGGCGACGAGGCGACGGGGCACGACGCGGCCCTGCACGACGCACCCACCGCGGCGCCGGACGTGCGCACGCTCGTGGTCGCGGCGCGCGAGGTCGAGCGGTACCGCGGCGAGGTCGCGCGCGCCGTGTCGGACGTGCGGCGCCTGCAGCAGGACGGCTGGCGCCTCGTCCTCGCGACCGAGGGCCACGGCCCGGCGCAGCGCATGGTCGAGCAGCTGCGGTCCGCCGACGTGCCCGCGCGGCTCGTCGCGACGCTCGACGACGAGCCCGAGGGCGGCGTCGTGCTCGTCGTCCCCGCGCCCGCGGGCCCCGGGTTCGTGCACGAGCAGCTGCGCGTCGCGCTGTTCAGCGAGTCCGACCTCACGGGCCGCGCCGGCTCGAGCACGCGCGACATGCGGCGCATGCCGAGCCGGCGACGCAACGTCGTCGACCCGCTGCAGCTGCGGCCGGGCGACTTCGTCGTGCACGAGCAGCACGGCGTCGGGCGGTTCGTCGAGCTCGTGCAGCGCACGATCGGCACGGGGGCGAGCGCCGCGACGCGCGAGTACCTGGTCGTCGAGTACGCGTCGTCCAAGCGCGGTCAGCCCGGCGACCGGCTGTTCGTGCCGACCGACCAGCTCGACCAGGTGACGAAGTACGTGGGCGGCGAGGCCCCGTCGCTCAACCGCATGGGCGGGTCCGACTGGCAGAAGACCAAGGGCCGCGCGCGCAAGGCCGTCAAGGAGATCGCCGCCGAGCTCATCCGCCTGTACTCGGCGCGCATGGCCACGCCCGGGCACGCGTTCGCCCCCGATACGCCGTGGCAGCGCGAGCTCGAGGACGCGTTCGCGTACGTCGAGACGCCCGACCAGCTCGCGACGATCGACGAGGTCAAGGCGGACATGGAGAAGACGGTCCCCATGGACCGGCTGATCTGCGGCGACGTCGGCTACGGCAAGACCGAGATCGCGGTCCGGGCGGCGTTCAAGGCCGTGCAGGACGGCAAGCAGGTCGCGGTCCTGGTGCCGACGACCCTGCTGGTCCAGCAGCACTACGACACGTTCGCCGAGCGCTACGCGCCCTACCCGGTGACGGTCAAGGCGCTGTCGCGCTTCCAGACGCCGAAGGAGTCCAAGGAGGTCGTCGAGGGGCTGGCCGACGGCTCGGTCGACGTCGTGATCGGCACGCACCGCCTCCTCACGGGCGAGGTGCGGTTCAAGGACCTGGGCCTGGTCGTCATCGACGAGGAGCAGCGGTTCGGCGTCGAGCACAAGGAGACGCTCAAGGCGCTGCGTGCCAACGTCGACGTGCTCGCGATGAGCGCGACGCCGATCCCGCGCACGCTCGAGATGGCGGTCACGGGCATCCGCGAGATGTCGACGCTGGCGACCCCGCCCGAGGAGCGGCACCCCGTGCTGACGTTCGTCGGCCCGTACGAGGAGAAGCAGATCGCCGCCGCGATCCGCCGCGAGCTGCTGCGCGAGGGCCAGGTCTTCTACGTGCACAACAAGGTCGAGTCGATCGAGCGCACCGCGTCGCGGCTCAACGAGCTCGTGCCCGAGGCCCGCGTCGCGGTCGCGCACGGCAAGATGGGCGAGCACCAGCTCGAGCAGGTGATCGTCGACTTCTGGGAGAAGAAGTTCGACGTGCTGGTCTGCACGACCATCGTCGAGACCGGGCTCGACATCTCGAACGCGAACACCCTGATCCTCGAGCGCGCGGACCGGTTGGGGCTGTCGCAGCTGCACCAGCTGCGAGGGCGCGTGGGGCGCGGCCGCGAGCGCGCGTACGCGTACTTCCTGTACCCGCCCGAGGTGCCGCTCACCGAGACCGCGCACGACCGCCTGCAGACGATCGCCGCGCACACCGACCTCGGCGCGGGCATGGCCGTGGCCATGAAGGACCTCGAGATCCGCGGCGCGGGCAACCTGCTGGGCGGCGAGCAGTCGGGGCACATCGAGGGGGTCGGGTTCGACCTGTACGTGCGGATGGTCGGCGAGGCGGTCGCGTCCTTCCGCGGCGAGGAGGCCGAGGAGCAGCCCGACGTCACGATCGAGCTGCCGGTCGACGCGCACATCCCGCACGACTACATCGCGCACGAGCGGCTGCGCCTCGAGGCGTACCGCAAGATCGCCGCGGCGCTCGACGAGACGACGCTGCGCGAGGTCCGCGCCGAGCTCACGGACCGGTACGGGGCCGTGCCGCCGGCGGTCGACAACCTCTTCGAGGTCGCGCAGTTCCGGCTGCACGTGCGGGCCGCGGGCATCGCCGACGTCACGGCGCAGGGCAGGTTCGTGCGGTTCGCGCCGGTCGAGCTGCCCGAGTCGGCGCAGCTGCGCCTCAAGCGGCTGTACCCCGGCTCGGTCGTCAAGCCCGCGGTGCGCACCGTGCTCGTGCCGTTCCCCACGACCGCGCGGATCGGCGGCAAGCCGCTGCACGGCCGCGACATCATGACGTGGGCGCGGCAGTTCATCGACGCGGTCGTGCGGGGCGACGTGTCGGTCGCGGCGTCGGTGGGCACGGCCGGGCGCTGACGTGCCGGCCGCGCCCGCGGCGCGGCGGGGTCGGCGTTCGGGCCTACGATGTCGGGCGACACCCACGGAACGTGAGCGGGAGGCCCTGGTGGCGGTGCGACGGACGCGAGGACGCGGACGGCTGATGGCGGGCGCGGTGGCGGCGGTGGCGCTGCTCGCGGGGTGCTCGGGGCAGCCCGGGGCGGCGGCGGTCGTGGACGGGCGGACGATCTCGACCGCCGAGCTCGCGCGCGCGGCCGAGGAGCTGAAGCCGATCTTCAACGGCGCGGGCACCAACGACGTGCTCGGCGTGCTCATCAACGAGCCGTTCGCGACCGAGGTCGCGGCCGAGCGGGGCGTCGGGGTGAGCGACCAGCAGGCGTTGGACCTGCTGCGCTCGGTGACCGAGCAGGCGCTCGGGGAGGAGGCGGCGGCCGACGCCGAGTTCGGCGAGGGCGCCCTGGCCGTCGCGCGGTACTCGCTCGCCGTCACCGGGCTGCGAGACGTGCCCGACGCGCAGGACGCGATGCTCGAGTACCAGGAGAAGATCTCGGCCGCCGACGTCGAGGTGAACCCCCGGTTCGGCGACTACACGCCCGAGACCGGGGTCACGGCCCCGACCGCGCCGTCGTGGATCGTGCCCGAGGGCGGCCGCGGTGCCGCCACGGCGCCGGAGGACGGCGCCACCCCCACCCCGACGCCCGAGCCGTGACCTCGCACGCGGCGGCGCCGGACGCGGG
>JAEYNO010000004.1 GCA_023412515.1 Actinomycetes bacterium | reverse complement strand
CGCACCGCCGCTCACTCGGCCCGCCCACCCGGGCCCGCCCCGGCCCGCCCCCACCCGGACACGCACCGCCGCGCTTGGTGCGCAAGTGACGGATGTGACCCCTGAGACGTCACACACGCATCACCCGTCACACCCGTCACAAGACCGGCTCTACGTGTCCGCGCCAGAGATGACGCCCGCCCCCGGGGAGCCGAGAGCAGGCGTAGCCGGGCGCGACGGCACGCCGGCGCGCGGGCACGACGGCACGACGGCACGACGGCGCGCAGCGGCCGGTCGTCAGCACTGGGCTCCGCTCAGGACGCCGGACGGCGAACGGCTGAGCCCGGCGCCTTCTCAGCTGCTGGGGCTCGGCAGAGCCGGGCTCGAACGGGCCAGGCTCAGAGGTGCGGGCTCAGAAGGGCTGGTACGGCGAGACGACGACCTCGACCCGCTGGAACTCCTTGAGGTCGGAGTAGCCGGTGGTGGCCAGGGCCTTGCGAAGGGCGCCCACGAGGTTGAGCGTGCCGTCGGCCTGGCGGCTCGGCCCGAAGAGGACCTCCTGGAGGGTCCCCGCGGTGCCGACCGAGACGCGCTCGCCGCGCGGCAGGTCCCCGTGGTGCGCCTCGGCACCCCAGTGCCACCCACGGCCCGGGGCCTCCGACGCGCGGGCGAGCGCCGCACCGAGCATGACCGCGTCGCACCCGCAGGCGATCGCCTTGACGAGGTCACCGGAGCGGCCCACGCCACCGTCCGCGATGACGTGCACGTACCGGCCGCCCGACTCGTCGAGGTAGTCCCGGCGCGCGGCCGCGACGTCGGCCACCGCCGTCGCCATCGGGGCGTGGATGCCGAGCGAGATGCGGGTGGTGTGCGCGGCCCCGCCGCCGAAGCCGACGAGCACGCCCGCCGCGCCCGTGCGCATGAGGTGCAGCGCGGCCGTGTAGGTCGATGCGCACCGACGATGACCGGGACGTCGAGCTCGTAGATGAAGCGCTTGAGGTTGAGCGGCTCGGCGCGGCCCGACACGTGCTCGGCGGACACCGTGGTGCCGCGGATGACGAACAGGTCGACACCCGCGTCGACGACCGTGCGCCAGTGCTCCTGCGTGCGCTGCGGGCTGAGCGCCCCCGCGACGACGACGCCGGCGTCCCGGATCTCCTGCAGCCGCGCGCGGATCAGCTCGGGGCGGATCGGCGCGGCGTAGATCTCCTGCATGCGCGCGGTCGCACGGGCGGGCTCGAGCGTGGCGATCTCGGCGAGCAGCGCGGTCGGGTCGTCGTACCGCGTCCACAGGCCCTCGAGGTCGAGGACGCCCACGCCGCCGGCCCGGCCGAGCGCGACGGCCGTCGCGGGGCTGACCACGGAGTCCATGGGCGCCGCGAGGATCGGCAGGTCGAAGTGGTAGGCGTCGATCTGCCAGCCGACCGAGACCTCCTCCGGGTCGCGCGTGCGCCGCGAGGGCACCACCGCGATGTCGTCGAAGGAGAACGCCCGGCGTCCTCGCTTGCCCCGTCCGATCTCGATCTCGCTGCTCACCGGACGAGCCTACCGGCGGGCGGGCCGTCGCCGGCCCGCCGTCCGCTCAGCGGCCGGTGTAGTTGGGCGCCTCGACCGTCATCTGGATGTCGTGCGGGTGGGACTCCTTGAGCCCCGCCGGCGTGATCCGGATGAACTGGCCGCGCTGCTGGAGCTCGGGGATCGTGTGCGCGCCGACGTAGAACATCGACTGGTGCAGACCGCCCACCAGCTGGTGCGCGACCGCCGACAGCGGGCCGCGGTACGGCACCTGACCCTCGATGCCCTCGGGCACGATCTTCTCGTCCGTCGTGACGTCGGCCTGGAAGTAGCGGTCCTTGGAGTACGAGACGCGCCCGCGCGAGGCCATCGCGCCGAGCGAGCCCATGCCGCGGTAGTGCTTGTACTGCTTGCCGTTGACGAACACGAGGTCGCCGGGCGACTCGTCGCAGCCCGCGAGCAGCGAGCCCAGCATGACCGTGTCGGCGCCCGCGACGAGCGCCTTGGCGATGTCGCCCGAGTACTGCAGGCCGCCGTCTCCGATGACCGGGACGCCGGCCGGTCGGCACACCTGCGCGGCGTCGTGGATCGCCGTCACCTGGGGCACGCCGACGCCCGCGACGACGCGCGTCGTGCAGATCGAGCCCGGGCCGACGCCGACCTTGACCGCGTCGACGCCCGCGTCGACGAGCGCCTGCGCACCCGGCCGCGTCGCGACGTTGCCGCCGATGACCTGCACGTGGCGGGTCGCCGGGTCGGACTTCAGGCGGCGCACCATGTCGAGCATGAGGCGCGCGTGCCCGTTGGCGGTGTCGACCACGAGCACGTCGACGCCCGCCTCCACGAGGGCCGTCGCGCGCTCCCACGCGTCGCCGAAGAAGCCGATGGCCGCACCGACCACGAGCCGCCCGTCGGCGTCCTTGGTCGCGTGGGGGTACTGCTCGGACTTCACGAAGTCCTTGACGGTGATGAGGCCCGCGAGCTTGCCCTCGTCGTCGATCAGCGGGAGCTTCTCGACCTTGTGCTTCGCGAGCAGCGCGGCGGCGTCCTGGCGCGCGATGCCGACGGGCGCCGTCACCAGGGGCATGGGCGTCATCGCGTCCCGCACCAGGCGCGTCGCGAACTCGCCGGGCGGCACGAAGCGCAGGTCGCGGTTGGTGATGATGCCGAGCACGCGGTTCTCGCCGTCGACGACCGGCAGGCCGGACACGCGGTACGTGCCGCACAGCGCGTCGAGCTCGGCGAGCGTCGCGTCGGGGCCGACGGTCACGGGGTCGGACACCATGCCGGACTCGGAGCGCTTGACGACGTCGACCTGGTGCGCCTGGTCGGCGATCGAGAGGTTGCGGTGCAGGATGCCGACGCCGCCCTGGCGCGCCATCGCGACGGCCATGCGGGCCTCGGTGACGGTGTCCATGGCCGCCGAGACGAGCGGCACGCGCACGCTGATCTCGCGGGTCAGGCGCGAGGAGGTGTCGACCTCGGACGGGATGACGTCCGTCTCGCCCGGCAGCAGCAGGACGTCGTCGTAGGTGAGACCGACCCGGGCGAACGGGTCCGTGGGAGCCGTGGGAGCGTCGTGCGCCGTCATCGCGCCAGGATACGTGGCCGCACGGGTGCACAGGACGGCCCCGCCCGCCAGCCGGACGCCGAGGTCCGCGTGCGGCCGTGACGCCGGACGACCGTGTCCGGCGCGGGCGTCAGTCGATGATGCCGCGCCGCAGCCCGATCGCGACCGCCTGCGCGCGGTCGGACGCCCCGAGCTTGCGGAACAGCCGCCGCGCGTGGGTCTTGACCGTGTCCTCGGAGAGGAACAGCTCCTGCCCGATCTGCGCGTTGGAGCGGCCGTGGCTCATGCCCACGAGCACCTCGATCTCGCGCTTCGTCAGCACCGGGGTCGGCTCGGCGGAGCGCGCGGCGACACCCGCGTCGGCGCGCGCCACGTGGCTCTCCTGCAGCGGTGTCGCCGGGTGCGGCACGGCCGGCACGGCGACACCTGCGGTGACGGGGCTGGCCTGCACGTGCGCGGCGACGGCCGCGAGCTCGGCGCGGCCGACGTCGGGCGCGAGGAAGCCG
>JAEYNO010000495.1 GCA_023412515.1 Actinomycetes bacterium | reverse complement strand
GCGCGGAACCGCCGGCGGCGGCCGGTCGAGCGGGGCGCCTGCGGCATGCGGCCCTCGTCGAGGCGCTCCTGCGCGGACTCGAGCCAGTCGCGCAGCTCGGGCGTCCGGCGGGCGCGGCGCGCGAGCTCCCACACCGACCAGGCGACGAACAGCGAGCGCACCGCGATGACGATGGTCGCGGTGAGGACCCCGAGCAGCAGCGCCGTCCACAGGCTGCCGTGCGCCTCGCGGACGTCGAGGACCAGCCCGAACACCTCGAGCCCCATGACGAGGAACACGGCGCCCTCGAGCAGCAGCTCGATCGTGCGCCACACCGCGTTCTCGGTGACCCGGTCGCGCGCCCGCAGCGCGCGCGGCGCGGCGTGCCCCGTGACCAGGCCCGCGGTGACGGCCGCGACCAGGCCCGACGCGCCCAGGTGCTCGGCGGGCAGGTAGGCCACGAACGGCACGACGAACGAGATCGCGACGTTCGACGTCGTCTGCGTGACGTGCCCGCGCGCCCACACGTGCAGGCGCCCCACGACGTACCCGACGACCACCGCGACGACGACCGCGAACACGAAGTCGCCCGCGACGCCCCATAGCGACACCGTGCCCGCGGTCGCGACGATCGCCGAGCGCAGCAGCACCAGGGCGGACGCGTCGTTGAGCAGCGACTCGCCCTCGAGGACCGTGACGATGCGCGGCGACACGCCCGCCTTGCGGACGATCGACGTGGCGACCGCGTCGGTGGGGCTGACGATCGCGCCGACGGCGATCGCGGTCGCGAGCCCGAGGTCGGGCAGCAGCGCGTCGAGCGTGAACCCGACCGCGACCGTCGAGACGAGCACGAGCACGACCGAGAACGCGGAGATCGTGCGCAGGTCGCGCCGGAAGTCCATGGTCGGCACGTTGGTGGCCGACGAGTACAGCAGCGGGGGCAGCACGATCCCGAGCACCCACTCGGGCTCGACCTCGATCTCGGGCACGAACGGCAGGAAGCTCACGCACACGCCGATGAGCACGAGCAGCAGCGGCGCCGCGACGCCCACGCGGGGCGCGAACGTCGTCACGGCCACGATCACGAGCACGGCGAGCACGCCGGCGGCCACCAGGTCCATGCGTCACCTCACGGTCGGCGCGGCAGGGTCGTACGCGAACCTACGCCCCCGAGGACGCCCAGCCCCCGCGCATCCACCCCACCCGCCCAGCCCCCGCGCATCGCCCCCGCCCCGCCGACGGACAGCGCCACGGTCGACGGACAGGCGTACGCCGCTGTCCGTGGAGCCGTACCGCTGTCCGTCGCGGTGAGGGAGCGAGGCGGGGAGCGTGCTGAGGTGCACTCCTCGCCCCCCCCGTCGGGCAGCGCTCCCGCCGACGGACAGAGCCACGCCGACGGACAGCGCCCCGCCGACGGACAGCGCCGCGGTCGACGGACAGGCGTACGCCGCTGTCCGTGGAGCCGTACCGCTGTCCGTCGGCGAGCGGGCGACTGCCGCGGCGCGAGCTCAGCGGGGGTCGTGGTGCGCGGTCGCGGCGACCGCGTCGGCCTGGCGCGCGCGGCCGACGAGCAGCCGGTTGACGACGTACAGCACGACGCCGACCGCGAGCAGCGCACCGGCGCGCGCGTACACGTCGGCCGAGCGCCCGGACAGCGGCGACGCGAGTACGAGCGACACGACGGCGCCCAGCACGGGGGCCCACGTCGGGGCGCGGAAGCCGCGGCGCTCGTCGCCGTCGACGGTCTCGTCCGCGTCGTCGGGGCGCCGCCGCAGCACCAGCACCGACACGTTGACCACGGCGAACACCAGCAGCAGGAGCAGCACGGTCGTGTCGGCGAGCCCCGACAGGTCGCCGGTGCTCACGAGCGTGAGCGCGACCGCCGTCGTGCACGCGATGGCCACCCACGGGGTGCGGCGGCGGCGGTCGACGCGGCCCAGCCACGCGGGCACGATGCCCTCGCGGGACATCCCGTAGACCACGCGCGACGCCATGATCATGTTGATGAGCGCGGTGTTCGACACCGCGACCAGCGCGACGAGCGCGAACAGCCACGGCGGGAACGCCAGGCCCGCGACGCGCACGACCTCGAGCAGCGGCCCGCTGGACTCCCGCAGCGTCGCGGTGTCCACGAGCATCGACGTCGTGAACGCGACCGCGAGGTAGATGACGCCGGTGATCGCGATGCCGCCGAACAGCGCGCGCGGGAAGTCGCGCCGCGGCGCGCGGCACTCCTCGGCGAGGTTCACCGAGTCCTCGAACCCCAGCAGCGCGTAGAACGCGAGCGCGGTCCCGCCGAGCACGGCCACCCACGCGGGCCCGTCGGTGGTCAGGGTCATGGCCCGCGACGGGTCCCCCTCGCCCGCGAGGAACGCGCGCGCCCCGACGACGAGGACGACGACGAGCCCCGTGACCTCGACGGCCGTCAGCACGAGGTTGACGCGCACCGACTCGCTGATGCCTATCGCGTTGACCACCGCGACCAGCAGCACGAACACCCACGCCGCGACGACCGTCGGCACCGTGACGAGCTCGGCGAGGTAGTCGCCGCCGAACGCGCGCGCCGCGGCGCTCGCGCTCGTGATGCCGCTCATGAGCACCGCGAACGCGACGAGGAACGTCACGAACGGCCGCCCGAACGCCCGCTGCGCGTACACGGCCGCGCCCGCCGCGCGCGGGTACCGGCCCACGAGCTCGGCGTACGCCGTGGCGGTGAGCGCCGCGAGCGCGAACGCCACGACGAACGGGATCCAGATCGCCCCGCCCACCTCGGCCGCGACCTTGCCGGTCAGCGCGTAGATCCCCGCGCCGAGGATGTCCCCGACGACGAACACCAGCAGCATCCGCCGGCCGACCGTGCGACGCAGCGTGGGCTCGGGGGTGCTGTCACCGTCCCCGCGGGGGACGGGCTGCGCGGCGGAGGGGTCGGTGGCCACGGCGACCTCCCGGGGTCGGACGGCCGGCGGCCGGCGGTGCCGCCAGTGTCGCGCCGGGCCGGTCGGCCCGCTCGGCGAGCGGGCGTGGCACGGCCGACCTACGCTCGCAACCTCCCGGCGACGCGGCCCGGCGACCGGCCGCACGTGCCGGGCTGCCGGGTCGCCCGCCCGCCCGTCAACGACCCGTCGGCCCACCGGGCCGGCGCGAAGGAGGACCCATGAAGGGCAAGGCCGCGTTCGTCGTCGGTGCCGGTGTCGGCTACCTGCTGGGCACCCGTGCCGGACGGCAGCAGTTCGAGAAGATCAAGACGTGGGCGTCGGACACGTGGCACGACCCGCGCGTCCAGGGCTACGTGCAGGACGCCGAGAAGACCGCGACCGAGTTCGCGCGCACGCAGGGCGCCGCGCTCAAGGACAAGGCCGTCTCGACGGCCAAGGCCCGGTTCTCCGGCTCGGACGACGACGCGTCCGAGCCGACGTCGAGCACGTGGGAGACGTCGGACGGCCCGCTCGTGGACGCCGACGACGCCAACCCGGACGCGACGCGTCCCTGACACGTCCCGGCACCCACGGCTCGCTCGATGGCAGGGTAGGGCCGTGGGTGTCGAGCACATCGTGGTCATGGGCGTCTCCGGGACCGGCAAGTCGACCGTCGGGCAGGCGCTCGCGGACCGGCTCGGCCGGCCGTTCCTCGAGGGGGACGCGTTCCATCCCGAGGCCAACGTCGTGAAGATGCGCGACGGCGTGCCGCTCACCGACGACGACCGCTGGCCGTGGCTGCGGACCCTGCGCGACGCGATGAGCGAGCACGCGGCCGCGGGCACGTCGACGGTGGTCGCGTGCTCGTCGTTGCGGCGCGTGTACCGCGCGGTGCTGCGCGAGGCGCAGGGCCGCGTGCGGTTCGTGCTGGTCGACGTGCCGGCGGACGTGCTGCGCGACCGCATGCTGCACCGCTCGGGGCACTGGATGCCGCCGAGCCTGCTGGAGTCGCAGCTCGCGACGCTCGAGCCGCTGCAGGTCGACGAGGACGGCGTGACCGTGCCCATGGCCGGCGCGCCCGACGTCGTGGTGGCCGACGCGCTCGCCGCGCTCGAGGCGTGGCGCCCGGCCTGACGCGCGTGCCGCGGCCGGTGCGCCGGGCGGGCCGGCGGCCGGCGTGACCGCGCCGCGCCCGTAGGCTGCGGCGAGTGCGTTCCGTGCTCGTCGACCTGACCCCCGTCCGCGTCAGCCCGGCGTTCCGGCGCCTGTGGCTCGGCCTGTCGGTCGCGAACCTCGGCTCGCAGCTCACGGTCGTCGCGGTCGGCCTGCAGGTCTACGCGCTGACGTCCTCGACGCTCGCGGTCGGCGTGCTCGGGGTCTGCGCGCTCGTGCCGCTCGTCGTCTTCGGCCTGTACGGCGGGGCGCTCGTCGACCACTACGACCGCCGCACCGTCGCGCTGGTCGCGTCGGTCGTGTCGTGGGTCGCGGTGCTGGGCCTGGTCACGCAGGCCGCGCTCGGCAACGAGCACGTCGGGCTGCTGTACGGCCTGGTCGCGGTGCAGTCCGCGGCCGGTGCCGTGAACTCGCCGGCGCGGTCGGCGATCATCCCGCGGCTGCTCGAGCCGCGCCTCATGCCCGCGGCGAACGCGCTGCAGACCATCGGCTGGAACACCGCGCTCACGGTCGGGCCGCTCGCGGGCGCGCTGCTCGTCGCGGGCATCGGGTACGCGTGGGCGTACGCGGTCGACGCGGTGCTGTTCACGTTCGCGCTGACCGCGCTGCTGCGGCTGCCGCCCGTGCCGCCCGAGCCGTCGGCGCACCGCCGCGAGCGGCTCGGCCTCGGGTCGGTGGTCGACGGCCTGCGGTACCTGGGCACGCAGCGCAACGTGCGCATGACGTTCCTCGTCGACCTGGTCGCGATGATCACGGCGATGCCGCGCGTGCTGTTCCCCGCGGTCGGCGTGCTGTACCTGGGCGGCGGCGAGACCACGACGGGCGTGCTCGTCGCGGCCATCGCCGTGGGCGGGATCGTGGCGGGGCTGTTCTCGGGCGGGCTCGCGCGCGTGCGCTGGCAGGGCCGCATCATCGCGGTCGCGATCACCGCGTGGGGGCTGTCGATCGTCGCGTTCGGCGTCGTGCTCGTGACCGCGGGGCGCACGACGCCCGACCACGTGCTGCCCGTCGCCCTGGCGCTCGCGGTCGTCACGCTCGCGCTCGCGGGTGCGTCCGACACGGTGTCCGCGGTGTTCCGCCAGACCATCCTGCAGACCGCGACGCCCGACGACATGCGCGGCCGCCTGCAGGGCGTGTTCGTCGTGGTCGTCGCGGGCGGCCCGCGCCTGGGCGAGCTCGTGCTCGGCGCGCTCGCGACGCGCGTGGGCGAGGGCTGGGCCGCGGTGCTCGGGGGCGCGGCGTGCGTCGTGCTGCTGTGGGTGCTGGTGCGTGCGCAACGCACGTTCTGGCGCTACGACGCGCTGCACCCGACGCCCTGACGGGCGGGCGGCGGGTGGGGTCGCGGGACCGCGTGTCGGTGCCGGGCCGTACGGTTCCCGCATGGCGCTCTCGCTCGGTCTGCTCGGCATCGTCACGCGTGACATGGCCGCGTCCCTCCGCTTCTACCGGTCCCTCGGGGTCGCGATCGACGACGGGCAGGACGACGCCCCGCACGTCGAGGCGCGGCTCGACGACGGCACGCTGCTCGCGTGGGACACGGTCGAGACCGTCCGCTCGTTCGACCCGCACTACGTGCTGCCGACCGGCGGGCACCACGTCGCGTTCGCGTTCGACGCCGGCTCGCCGGCCGGGGTCGACGCGACGTACGCGGCGATGGTCGCCGCGGGGCACGCCGGGCACCGCGCGCCGTGGGACGCGTTCTGGGGTCAGCGGTACGCGGTGCTGCTCGACCCCGACGGCAACGCGATCGACCTGTACGCGGCGCTCGACGCGGGCTGAGAGCGGTGCGGACGACGTCGGCGCAGGTGCGCCTGCGTCGCCCAGGCGGTCAGGCGAGGCGTCAGGGCCGCGGCACGTTCCGCAGGTTCGAGCGGGCCATCGCCATGACCTCGCCGAGCCCCCCGCCGAGCACCTCCTTGCTCATGGCGGCGGTGAACCCGGCGACCTGCTTGCGCGTGATCTTCGGCGGGATCGAGAGCGCGCGCGGGTCGGTGACGAGGTCGACGAGCGCGGGCCCGTCGTGGGAGAACGCCTGCCGCAGTGCGGCCCGGATCTGCGTCGGGTCCTCGACGCGCACCGACGGGATGCCGACGGCCTGCGCGACGGCCGCGTAGTCGACGTGCGGCGAGTCGGTCGCGTAGGACGGCAGGCCGTCGACGAGCATCTCGAGGCGCACCATGCCGAGCGTCGCGTTGTCGAACAGGATCACCTTGACCGGCAGGTCGTAGTGCTTGAGCGTGATGAGCTCGCCCAGCAGCATCGACAGGCCGCCGTCGCCGGCCATCGCGACGACGTGCCGCTGCGGGCCGCCGTCGTCGCGCGCGGCGAGCGCGGCGCCGATCGCGTGCGGCACGGCGTTGGCCATCGACCCGTGCAGGAACGACCCGATGACGCGGCGCCGCCCGTTCGGCGTGACGTACCGCGCCGCCCACACGTTGCACATGCCGGTGTCGACCGTGAACACGGCGTCGTCGGCGGCCTCCTCGTCGAGCAGCACGGCCGCGTACTCGGGGTGGATGGGCGTGTGGTGCTCGACGTCCTTGGTGTACGCCCCGACGATGCCCTCCATGGCGCGGCGGTGCTTGTCGACCATCTTGTCGAGGAACCGCCGGCTGCGCTTGCGCTGCACGAGCGGCAGCAGCGCGCGGACGGTCTCGCCGACGTCGCCGAGCACGACGAGGTCGTTCCGCGTGCGCCGGCCCAGCCGCGTGGGGTCGATGTCGACCTGCGCGGTGCGTACGTCGGACGGCAGGAACTGGTCGTACGGGAAGTCGGTGCCCAGGAGCAGCAGCAGGTCGGCGCCCTCCATCGCGGCCTGGCACGCGCCGTACCCGAGCAGCCCCGACATGCCGACGTCGAACGGGTTGTCGACCTGCACGTGCTCCTTGCCGCGCAGCGAGTGCCCCACGGGTGCCGCGATCCGGTCGGCCAGCGCGAGCACGTCGGGCCGGGCGCCCGCGACGCCCGCCCCCGCGAAGATCGTCACCTTGCCCGCGGCGTCGATCGCGTCGGCCAGCGCCTGCACGGCGTCCGCGTCGGGGACGACGCGCGGCGCGGGCGGCGGCGTGAGCACGTCGACGCCGTCGTCGTGCGCGGCCTGGTCGGCGACGTCGCCCGGCAGGCTCAGCACCGCGACGCCGGGCGCGCCGTACGCGTGGTGGATCGCGGAGCGGATGACGCGCGGTGCCTGCTCGGCGGTCGACACCAGCTCGGAGTACACCGAGCACTCGAGGAACAGCCGGTCGGGGTGCGTCTCCTGGAAGTACTGCGTGCCGATCTGCGCGGACGGGATGTGCGACGCGATCGCGAGCACCGGCACGCGCGTGCGGTTCGCGTCGTACAGGCCGTTGATGAGGTGCAGGTTGCCGGGCCCGCAGGACCCGGCGCACACCGCGAGCCGACCCGTGAGCTCGGCCTCGGCGGCCGCCGCGAACGCACCCGCCTCCTCGTGCCGCACGTGCACCCACTCGATGTCGGCGCCGTCCTCACGTGCGCGCCGCACCGCGTCGACCACGGGGTTGAGGCTGTCCCCGACGATGCCGTACACGTGCCGCGCACCCGCGGCGACGATCTGCGAGACGAGCTGGTCGGCGACGGTGCGACGTGCCACGGGGGACCTCCGAGGGGTGGTGGGGTTCCTCCTCATCGTCGGCCCGCCACCCGGCGCCCGCACCCGCACGGGGTGTGAGCCGCGAGACGTCGACGGCCGCTCCCTGGCGCCGTCCCGGGGCCTCAGCGGCGCAGCAGCTCGTCCAGCGCCCAGTGCAGGAGCTCACCGGACGTGCGGCGGTACCACGCGCCGCCCTCGCCGTCGTACCCGCGGGGCTCGGCCTCGACGTGCAGGATCATGCTCATGTACATGCGGTAGAGCATGAAACGTACATAGGCGTCCTCGTCGTCGAGGCTCAGCGGCGCGCCACCCTCGCGCAGCCCCGCGAGCAGGCGCGGCGCGGGGGTGGCGCGCCCGAACTGGTCCGCACCGATGAGGTCCATCAGCGGGTCCGCCCACAGCGCGCGCTCGGGGTCGATGACGCCGACGAGCTCGCCCTCGGCGGTCACGAAGACGTTGCCCTCCCACAGGTCGCCGTGCACCAGCACGGGGGTGGTGACCCGGGCGAGCACGCCCTGGTGGCGTGCCAGCACGGTGCGCACGTCGTCGGGCCGCAGGTCGACGCCCCACCGCACGCCGTCGGCGAGGATCGCCTCGACCATGCGCCCGAACGCCTCCGGCCACGTGTCGCCGTGCAGCCGCGCCCCGGCGGGGCCGTCGGCGCCCGCCGGCTCGGCGACCGAGCGGACGTACCCGAAGCGCTCACCGGTCACGGCGTGCAGGCGCGCCATGAGCACGCCGAGCTCGTGCTGCGTGCGGGCCGCGCGCGGGTCCTCGTCGACCTTCCCGAACCCCGCCTCTTGCCAGGGCGTGCCGGGCAGGAACGACGCCACGACGACGTCGCCCGGCAGGTCCGTGCGCGAGCCGTCGAACCGCAGCAGCCGCGGCATCCGCAGCTCCGGGCGCTCCGCCGCGAGCTCGTAGACCAGCGCCTCGGAGCGCACGAGGTCCAGCTCGTACGTCATGAGGCGCTCGGTCGCGGTCGGCGCGGTCTTGACGACCACGCGCGTGCCGTCGGCGAGGTCGACCGCGTACGTCGTCGCGAAGTACCCGCCGGTCAGCGGGGTCGCGCCGGTCAGCTCCCCGACGGGGGCGACCACGCGGGTCAGGGCGGCGATCGTCGCGTCGTCGACGGTCGGGGCGATGGCGGCGCTGCTCACGGCCGTCACCCTAGGGGTGCGGCCGGCCCCGGCCCAGGACTTTGCGCAGGGTCACCCGGGTGTCGCGGTCCGCGCCCGGGGTGCGGTGTGCTGCGCACGACCGGACCTGCCGCACACCGTGCCTCCCGACGTGCCGTGCACCGTTCGACCGGACGTGCCGTGCGCCGCGCGACCGGACGTGCCGAGCGTCGGGGCGACCGGACGTGCCGTGCGCCGCGGACCGCGCGCGCCGCATCGGACACGACGCGCGCGGGGACGAACCGTCGCGCAGGGTGCGGAGCCGGGAGCGTCGCCGAGGATCTTCAACGCCCGGGGATGTCGCCCGTCCGGTCGGTGGCCAGCTCGGCAGCCGCGACGGCCGCGCCCGCGGTGGGGCTCGTCGGCTGGTCCTCGACGCACGTCGCGTCGGCGGACGCGTGCGCGTCGACGGCCGGACCGGCGTCCGCGGACGTCGTCGGCACGTCACCCGGTGCGTCGTCCGGTGCGTGGTCCGCCGCTTCCGCGTCCGCACGCGCCGCCGCCTGCCGGCGCAGCGACGGCAGCGCGACGAGCGTCGCGACGAGCGCGGCCGCGCCCGAGGCGACGACGACGAGGAACCCCGCGTGCGAGCCGCCCGCGTCGATCTGCGTGCCCGCGACCGACGACCCGACCGACACCCCGACGCTCAGGCCCGTGCCCACCCAGGTCAGGCCCTCGGTGAGCCGCCCCGACGGCACGAGCTCGGCGACCAGCGCGTTGCCGTTGATGATCGACGGCGCGATCGCGAACCCGACCACGAACATGACGCCCGCGAGCGCCCACAGCGACTGCGTGAGGAAGAACGCGCACACCCCGAGCGCGAGCGCGACGACGCCGATCGCGAACCGCCGGTGCAGCGGCGACACCCAGTGCCGCGCGCCGTACAGCAGCCCCGAGATGAGCGACCCGAGCGCGAACACCGCGAGGATCAGGCCCGCCGACCCCTTGCTGCCCTGCTCCTCCGCGAACGCGACCGTGGCGACGTCGGTCGCGCCGAAGATCCCGCCGATCGCGACGAACACCAGGATGATCACGAGCATGCCGGGCCGTGCGAGGACGCTGCCGCGCGGGCGCGGCTCGTGCGCGGCGGCCACGGCGGGTTCGGTGCGGCGCAGCGACAGGAACGCCAGGCCTCCCACCAGCATCGCGACGACGGGTACGACGAGACCGGCGGTCGGCGCGACGCTCGTCGCGAGCGCGGTCGCGGCGACGGGGCCGACCACGAACACGAGCTCGTCGAGCGCGGACTCCAGCGAGTAGGCGGTGTGGATGCGCCGCGGGTCGTCGCCCAGCACGTGCGTCCAGCGCGCGCGCACGAGCGAGCCGAACGACCCGATGGTCGCGCCCGCGAGCACCGCGGTGACGTACAGCCACGCGGACGGCGCGCGCAGCGACGCGGCCACGATCAGGCCGACGATGCTCGTCGCCGACACCACGATCGCCGGGCGCATGACGCGCGCCTGCCCGAACCGGTCCACGAGCCGCGCGATCTGCGGGCCGCCGGCGGCCTGCGCGACGACCATCGCGGCGGACACCCGCCCGGCCAGCCCGTACGAGCCGTACAGCGACGAGACCATGAGGACGATGCCGATGCCGACCATCGACATGGGCAGGCGGGCGACGACACCGGTGGCGGAGAACGCGAGTGCGCCAGGGCGCGCGAGGACGTCCCGGTAGGGCTGGAGCATGTGCTCATGCTCGCACCCGTCGCCGACACCTCCGGCCACGCGTGCGCGGGCCGCGACGGTCGCCCATGATCGTCGCCATGAGCGACGTGGTGGTGACCGACGTGCCCGCCGAGGGCCGGTTCGAGGCGCGCACGCCCGACGGGGAGCTGCTGGGCCTCGCGGCCTACGTGGTCGACGACGGGCGCGTGGTGTTCACGCACACCGAGGTCGAGCCGGCGGCCGAGGGGCAGGGCGTCGGCTCGGCGCTCGTGCGCGGCGCGCTCGACGACGTGCGCGCGTCGGGTCGGCGCGTCGTCGCGCTGTGCCCGTTCGTCAAGGCGTACGTCGCGCGGCACGCCGAGTACCAGGACCTGCTGGACCACCGCTGACACGGTGACCGGATCGCACTCTCACCCCCTCCTGTAGAGCGTGAGAGTGCGATCCAGTCACCCGGGGTGGTGAGAGTGCGATCCGGTCACCCCGGGGGTGTGAGAGTGCGATCCGGTCACCCTCTCCGTGCGGCGTGAGAGTGCGATCCGGCCACGGTCCCCGGTGGCGTCAGGCCTGGAGCGCCTGCGCGACGACGTCCTTCGCGGCCTCCTGCACCTGCGCGAGGTGCTCGGGGGAGACGAACGACTCGGCGTAGATCTTGTAGACGTCCTCGGTGCCGGACGGGCGGGCCGCGAACCACGCGTTCTCGGTGGTGACCTTGAGGCCGCCGATCGCGGCGTCGTTGCCGGGCGCGCGCGTGAGCTTGGCCGTGATGGGCTCGCCCGCGAGCTCGGTGGCCGTGACCTGCTCGGGCGAGAGCGCCGCGAGCGTCGCCTTCTGCTCGCGCGTGGCCGCGGCGTCGACGCGCGCGTAGAACGACTCGCCGAACCGGTCGACGAGCTCGGCGTGGTGCTGCGACGGGCTCTTCCCGGTCGTCGCGAGGATCTCCGAGGCGAGCAGCGCGGGCAGGATCCCGTCCTTGTCCGTCGTCCACACCGTGCCGTCGGTGCGCAGGAACGACGCGCCCGCGGACTCCTCGCCGCCGAACCCGACGGACCCGTCGATGAGCCCGGGCACGAACCACTTGAAGCCGACCGGCACCTCGAGCAGTCGGCGGTCGAGCGACGCCGCGACGCGGTCGATCAGCGACGACGACACGAGCGTCTTGCCGATCGCGGTGCCCGCGGGCCAGCCCGGGCGTGCGCCGCCGTAGAGGTACGCGATCGCGACGGCCAGGTAGTGGTTGGGGTTCATGAGCCCCGCGTCGGGCGTGACGATGCCGTGCCGGTCGGAGTCCGCGTCGTTGCCCGTCGCGATGTCGAACGGGGTCCGGCCGTCGGGCCCGGGCTGCATGCGCTCGAGCAGCGACGCCATCGCGTACGGCGACGAGCAGTCCATGCGGATCTTGCCGTCCCAGTCGAGCGTCATGAACGCCCACCGCGGGTCGACCTCGGGGTTGACCACCGTGAGGTCGAGCCCGTAGCGCTCGCCGATCGCGCCCCAGTACTCGACGGACGCGCCGCCCAGCGGGTCGGCGCCGATGCGCACGCCCGCCGCGCGGATCGCGTCGAGGTCGACGACGTTCGCGAGGTCGTCGACGTACGACGTGAGGTAGTCGTGCTTGCGGGTGGTCGGCGCCGCGAGGGCCTGCACGACGCCCACGCGCGGCACGTTCCGCCACCCGCTGCGCAGGATCTCGTTGGCGCGGTCCGCGATCCACCCGGTCGCGTCGGAGCCGGCGGGGCCGCCGTGCGGCGGGTTGTACTTGAAGCCGCCGTCCTGCGGCGGGTTGTGCGAGGGGGTGACGACGATCCCGTCGGCGAAGTGGGCGGCGCGGGCCTTGTTCCAGGCCAGGATGGCGTGGGAGACGGCCGGGGTGGGGGTGTAGCCGTCCTGGCGGCGCACGGTCACCCCGTTGGCGGCGCAGACCTCCAGCGCGGTGACCCGCGCGGGCTCCGACAGCGCGTGCGTGTCGGCGCCGAGGAACAGCGGCCCGTCGGTGCCCTGGGCCGCCCGGTACTCGCAGATCGCCTGGGTGGTCGCCAGGATGTGCGCCTCGTTGAAGGAGGAGCGCAGCGCCGAGCCCCGGTGCCCGGAAGTGCCGAAGGACACCCTCTGGG
>JAEYNO010000457.1 GCA_023412515.1 Actinomycetes bacterium | reverse complement strand
GTGCGGGGCGGGGAGCGTCGCGAGCAGGGCGGCGACGGCCTGCGGCGCGGGGTCGGGCTCGCCGACGGCGACGACGCGGTAGGCGTCGGCGGCGAGGCGGCGTCCGAACCGCTCGTAGACCTCGGGGGTCTCGCCGCGGCCGACCAGCACGACGACCGTGCCGCGTGCCTCGGGCCCGCCGGCGGGTTCGGTCCAGGTGCGCAGCGCGGACGCGCGCAGCGTCGCTGCCGGGTGTGCGGCGGTGGTCACGGCGAGCTCCTGTCGGCGGCGGTCGGGCGGGCTCCTCGCAGCGTAGGCACGGTCGAACTAAAAGGAGATGAATCTGGTCGGGTTTCTCGCGACGTGAGACGTCGCCTCACGTCCCACCGACGGCGGGGCCGTCTCCTGCCCCGCCCCGGAGCGGGGGTCAGCCGCGCCCGTCCGTCGCGGGCGGGTGCGGCAGCCACGGCCCCACGACGTCGGTGCTCGCGCCCGTGGACTCCCGGGCCACGATGCGGAACGCGGCCTTGTGGAAGCGCCGGGCGCGCAGCGCGCGGTCGCCGTCCTCGATCCGCTCGACGAGCATCGCGACGGCCGTCTCGGCGATCTCCTCGCGGCCGGGGTCGACGGTGGACAGCGACGGCGTGGTGAAGCGCCCGTCCGCGATCCCGTCGAACCCGATGACCGCGACGTCGTCGGGCACGCGGCGGCCGGCCTCCGCGAGGGCGCGCAGCGCACCGATGGCGAGGCTGTCGTTGAGCGCGAGGATCGCGTCGAACTCGACGCCCGACGCGATGAGCTCGCGCGTGGCCTCGACGCCGTTGACGGGCAGCCACGGCGCGACGGCGACCTCGAGGCGCGGGTCCTCCGGCACGCCCGCGACCGTGAGCGCCTCGCGGTAGCCGCGGACGCGCAGGTCGGAGGGGCGCATCTGCCCGGTGCGGCGGTCGGGGTGCGCCCCGACGACGGCGACGCGTCGCCGGCCGAGGGACAGCAGGTGCTCGACCGCGGCCCGCGCGCCCTCGACGTTGTGCATGGTGACGTGGTCGTTCGGCCCGCCGAAGATGCGCTCGCCGAGCAGGACGAGCGGGTAGGTCACGTCGTCGAGCTGACCGCGGTCCTCGGTGCCGAGGTGCTCGGGGCTGAAGAGCAGGCCGTCGGTCTGCCGCAGGCCGTTGGCCAGGACGGCCGTCTCGTGCGCGCGGTCGGCGCCGGCCTGGCCGACGATCACGCCGAGGCCGCGCCGCTCGGCGGCCGCGATGACGGCGTCGGCGAGCTCGGCGAAGTAGGGCTGGCGCAGCTGGGGGACGGCCAGCCCGATGACGCCCGTGCGCCCGGACCGGAGCCCGCGAGCGGAGAGGTTGGGGCGGTAGCCGAGCTCGTCGATGGCGCGCTGCACGCGCGCCCGGGTCCCGGGGCTCACGTGCGGGTGGTCGTTGACGACGTTGGAGACCGTCTTGTTGGAGACGCCCGCCAGCCGCGCGACGTCGTGCATCGTCACCCTCACGCCGGAGCCGCCGTCCGGTGTGCCGGGACGTGCGCCCGGCGGAGCGCCCGACTTCTCGTCATGGCCACGAGGTTGACAGGTCCGTCGCGGGGAAGCAATAGTGGCCGAGCCATTACGACGTCGTAAACGGCCAGGTCAGCGGTGTTCAACGTCAGAGACGACGGCACATCGCGCCTCTCGGGGCAGTGCTGTGGTGCTGCTCAGCCCGTCATCGACGACGAGCGACCCCGGGCGCCTCCCTGGAGGCAGGAGGAGAAGAAGTGGCTCAGCCCCCAGGACGCCTCGCGTCCCGAGCACCGGCCGCCGGCCGGTGGAAGAACCTGCTGTACTCGCAGCGCCTGGCCCCGTACTTCTTCATCGCGCCGTTCGTCATCACGCTGCTCGCGTTCTGGGCGGTGCCGCTCGTGCGCACGTTCGTCATGAGCACGCAGAACGTGATGTTCGGCGAGGCCGCGTTCGTCGGCACCGACAACTTCGAGCGGCTGTGGCGGGACCGGATCTTCTGGCAGGCGATGTTCAACAGCGCCCGCTACATGGTGCTGACCCTCGTCATCCTCATCCCCGTCCCGCTGCTGCTCGCGGTCGTGATCAACGCGCGGCTCGGGTCGACCCGCCTGAAGAACCTCTTCAAGGCGTCGATGTTCGTCCCGGCACTGACGTCCGTGGTCGTGGCCGGCATCATCTTCCGGCTCATGTTCGCCGAGACCAGCACGGGCCTGGTCAACCAGGTGATCGCGTGGTTCGGGGCGGACCCCGTGCGGTGGCTGCGCACCGACCTCGGCGGCCTCGTCGCGCTGCTGGCGCTGGCGACCTGGCGCTACACCGGCGTCAACATCCTGTACTTCCTGTCCGGCCTGCAGTCGATCCCCGACGAGTACTACGAGGCGGCGTCGATCGACGGCGCCGGCAAGCTCCGGCAGTTCTTCTCCATCACCCTGCCGAACATCAAGCCGACCATGGTCTACGTCACGACCATCAGCATCTACGGCGGCCTGGCGATGTTCCTCGAGAGCTTCATGCTCTACGCCGGCAACAGCTCCCCGAACAACCAGGGCCTGACGGTCGTCGGCTACCTGTACCGCCGCGGCATCGAGGAGAACGACCTCGGCTACGCGTCCGCCGTGGGGGTGGTCCTGCTCGTCGTGATCATGGCGATCAACCTCACCTACCTCACCCTCACCGGCACGTTCAAGAAGGAGTCCCGATGAGCGCGCCGACCACCACGACCAGGCCCGCCCCTTCGCCGGAGCGCGCCACGGGCGACCCCGGCCGCCGCCGGTACCCGCTGCCGCGCGCGACGTTCGTGACGATCCAGAGCGTCTTCCTCGCCGTCATCGGGCTCCTCGTCCTGGTGCCGCTGCTCGTCATCTTCGTCGGCACGTTCCAGGACGGCGGCGAGATCATGCGCAGCGGCCTGCGGCTCGACGTCGACGTCTCGTCGTTCCGGCTCGACAACTACGTCATGCTCCTCACCGACTCCGGCCTGTACTTCCGGTGGTTCGCCAACTCGGTGGGGCTCACGCTCGTCCAGGTGGCCGGCACGCTGCTCGTCAGCTCGTTCGTCGCCTACGGCTTCGCGATGTACGACTTCAAGGGCAAGACCGCCGCGTTCGTCGCGGTGCTGCTCCTCATGACCGTGCCGTTCGAGATCATGATGCTGCCGCTGTACGTCATGGTGAACGATCTCGGGCTCGCGGACTCGTACGGCGTCATCGTCATCCCGTTCCTCGCGGCGTCCGTGACGATCTTCTTCTTCCGGCAGTACTTCACGGGGATCCCCAAGGAGCTGCTCGAGGCGGGCCGCGTCGACGGCGTCACCGAGTTCGGCATCTTCTTCAAGGTCGTCCTGCCCATCTCCCGGCCGGCGCTGGCCGCCATGGCGATCCTCAACGGCATGGTCACGTGGAACAACTTCCTGTGGCCCCTGCTGGTGCTGCGCTCCGCGGAGAAGTTCACGCTGCCCATCGGCCTGAACACCCTGCTCACGCCGTACGGGAACAACTACGACCTGCTGATCATCGGGTCCTTCTTCTCCCTCCTGCCCGTCCTCGTGCTCTTCCTCTGCTTCCAGCGATTCTTCGTCGCCGGGATGACGGCGGGGGCGCTCAAGGGCTGAACGCCACCCCGCCACCCGCACCACACAACGAAACGGAGTCACCACCATGGCAGGACCACGCAGGTACCCGGCGCTCGTCGCGGCCGGCCTGGCAGGCGCGCTCATGCTCTCGGCGTGCAGCGGCGGCTCGGACGAGCCCGCGGCGGCCCCCGCCGACGGCGAGGCCACCGCGCTCAGCATGTGGGTGTTCGCCGAGCTCCACGCGGACTACTACGAGCAGATGGCCGAGGAGTGGAACGAGCAGAACCCCGACCGTCCCGTCGACCTCGACGTGACCGTCTACCCGTACCAGGACATGCACAACAAGCTGCAGCTCGCGGTCAACTCGGGCTCCGGCCTGCCGGACGTCGTCGACATCGAGGTCAACAAGTTCGGCAACTTCGTGGCCGCGGACGGCCGCACCCCGCTCATGGACCTGTCCGAGGCCGCCAAGCCCTACCAGGGCGACATCGTCCAGGCGCGCCTCGACCTCTACACCCGTGCGGACAAGATCCTCGGCTTCCCCATGCACGTCGGGGCGTTCGTGACGTTCTACAACGCCGCCCTCCTCGAGGAGGCCGGGATCGACTACACGACCATCGAGACCTGGGACGACTTCTCGGAGGCCGGCGCGACGTACCACCAGGCGACCGGCAAGGCGTTCGGCGTCGCCAGCACGACCGTCAACTTCGTCGAGCCGCTCATCGTCGCTCAGCTCGGGGGCAACTTCTTCGACGAGGACGGCGACGTCGACGTCGCCAACCCCGACGTCGTCAAGGCGTTCGAGATGCAGAAGGCCATGCTCGACGCGGGCGCCATCTCCACCATCCCCGGCGGCAGCCCCGACGACGAGGAGGCGTTCGGCGCCATCAACAGCGGCGACTACGCCGCCGTCGTGTACCCCGCCTGGTACACGTCACGCTTCGTCGACTACATGCCCGACCTCGCCGGTGACGTCGCGATCGCGCCGGCGCCCGTCGTCGAGGGCGGCGAGGTCGCCACGATCGGTGGCGGCGGCACCGGGACGGCCGTCATCGAGTCGTCGCCGAAGAAGGACTTCGCGGCGGAGTGGCTCGCGTTCGCCAAGCTGTCGCCCGAGGCGAACGTCGCCGTGTGGCAGGTCCTCGGCTTCGACCCCGTCAACATGTCGGTGTGGGAGGACGAGGCGGTCACGAAGGACCCGGAGAACAAGTTCAACAAGTACTTCCGCACGAACCTGTTCGACGTGCTCAACGAGGTCAAGGACGGCATCGGCCACTTCGACGGCTTCGCCAACCCGAACCTGCCGACGCTGAACAACCTCTTCACGACCACCACCCTGACCGAGGTCTACGAGAACGGCGTCGCGCCGCAGCAGGCCCTCGACCAGGCGCAGAAGGACCTGCAGAACCAGCTCGGCCAGTAGTCGCGGGTGCCCGGGCGTCGGTGCGCCGGCGCCCGGGCCCGCGGCCCGGTGGGCCGTTCGGCCCACTTACCCACGGCGGGACCGTTGAAAACTCGGGGCATGACAGCAGACCTGGCGGCAGCCCCCGGCCGCGTGGTCGTCGTCGGTGCGGGCATGGTCGCGCACCGGTTCGCGGAGCAGCTGTGCCGCCGCGACGGCGACTGGACCCTCACGGTGATCGGCGACGAGCCGCACGCCCCCTACGACCGCGTGCACCTGTCCGAGGTGTTCGCCGGCCGCACGGCCGAGGACCTCGTCCTCGACGCGAGCGTGTGGGACGACCCGCGCGCGACGCTCGTCACAGGCGACCGCGTCGTCGCGCTCGACCGCGCCGCGCAGACCGTCACCACCGCGTCCGGCCGCGTCGAGCCGTACGACCAGCTCGTGCTGGCCACGGGCTCGTGGGCGTGGGTCCCGCGCGCCGAGGGCACCGACCTGCCCGGGGTGCTGCGCTACCGCACGCTCGCCGACCTGGAGGACCTGCGCACGTGGGTCGAGGGTCGCGCCGCCGCGCTCGGGCGCCCGCTGCGCGGCGTCGTCGTCGGCGGTGGCGTGCTCGGCCTGGAGGCCGCGGCCGCGCTCGGCACGCTCGGCGTCGCGCCGACCGTCGTCGAGTTCGCCGACCGGCTCATGGCCGTGCAGCTCGACGCGGGCGGCGGTGAGGCGCTGCGCGTCCTGGTCACCGAGCTCGGCATGGAGATCCGCACGTCGACCGCCGCGAGCCGCGTGCTCGCGGGCGACGAGGGCACGGTCGCGGGCCTCGAGCTGTCCGACGGCGAGGTGCTGCCGGCCGACGTCGTCGTCTACTCCACGGGCGTCCGGCCGCGTGACCGCCTGGCCCGCGAGGGCGGTCTGCCCGTCGCCGAGCGCGGCGGCGTCGTGGTCGGCCCCACGTGCCGCACCGAGGACCCGGCGGTCTGGGCGATCGGCGAGGTCGCGAGCCACGACGGCGAGTGCGCCGGCCTGGTGGCCCCCGGCAACGCGATGGCCGACGTCGTCGTCGACCGGCTGTTCGGCGGCGACGCGGTCTACTCCAAGGCCGCCGACGGCACCAAGCTCAAGGGCGTCGGGGTCGACGCCGCGGCGTTCGGGGACGTGCTCGGCCTGACGCCCGGCGCGCTCGAGGTGACGTTCGCCGACCCGGTCGCGCGCACCTACCGCAAGCTCGTGGTGTCCGACGACGCGCGCGTGCTGCTGGGCGGCGTGTTCGTCGGCGACATCGAGCTGTACTCGCAGCTGCGCCCGCTGCTGGGTCGGCCGCTGGGCGCCGACCCGTCGGCGTTCCTCGCGCCCGCCGGCGGCGCGGCGCCCGTGCAGACCGACCTGCCCGACGACGTCGTGCTGTGCTCGTGCTCCAACGTGTCGGTCGGCACCGTGCGCGCCGCCGTCACCGAGCACGGCTGCCGCAGCGTCGGCGAGGTCAAGACCTGCACGCGTGCCGGCACGGTCTGCGGGTCGTGCGTGCCGCTGTTCACGAAGGTCGTCAACGGCACGCTCGAGAAGGCCGGGTTCTCGGTCTCGAACGCGATGTGCGAGCACTTCGGCATGCCGCGCGCCGAGCTGTACGCGCTCGTGCGCGCCGAGGGCCTGCGGACGTTCTCCGAGATCGTCGCGCGTCACGGGCGGGGCCGCGGCTGCGCGGTCTGCAAGCCGGTCGTCGCCTCGATCCTGTCGTCGCTGGGCATCGGGCACGTGCTGCAGCCCGACCAGGTCACGCTGCAGGACACCAACGACCGCCTGCTGGGCAACATGCAGAAGGACGGCACGTACTCGGTGGTCCCGCGCATGCCCGGCGGCGAGGTCACGCCCGAGAAGCTGCTCGCGTTCGCGCAGATCGCGCACGACTTCGGGCTGTTCACGCGCGTCACGGGCGCGCAGCGGCTCGGCATGTTCGGCGCGCGGCAGGACCAGCTCCCCGAGATCTGGCGGCGCCTGGTCGACGCGGGCTTCGAGTCGGGGCAGGCGTACGGCAAGTCACTGCGCGCCGTGAAGACGTGCGTCGGGTCGACGTGGTGCCGGTTCGGCGTGCAGGACTCGTCGAGCATGGCCGTGCGCCTCGAGCTGCGGTACCGCGGCCTGCGCGCGCCGCACAAGTTCAAGGTCGGCGTCTCGGGCTGCGCGCGCGAGTGCGCCGAGGCGCGCGGCAAGGACGTGGGCGTCATCGCGACCGAGAAGGGCTGGAACGTGTACGTCGGCGGCAACGGCGGCTTCACGCCCCGGCACGCCGACCTGCTCGCGGAGGACCTCGACGACGACCGCCTGATCCAGGTGATCGACCGGTTCCTCGCGCTGTACGTGCGCAGCGCCGACCGCCTGCAGCGCACGGCGCCGTGGGTCGCGGCCTACCCGGGCGGCATCGACGCGCTGCGGCGCGTCCTGGTCGACGACGCCGACGGCATCGGCGCCGAGCTCGAGGCCGAGGTCGCGCGGCACGTCGGAGCGTACGTCGACGAGTGGCGCGCGACGCTCGAGGACCCCGAGATGCTGCGGCGCTTCACGCCGTACGTCAACGCGCCCGACGCGACCGACACCGACCTGGCGTACGTGCCCGTGCGCGGGCAGGCGCGCCCGGCCCGACCCGACGAGCAGGGCTACCCCGACCTGCTGTCCGCACGTGCCGCCGGCACCCAGGAGGAGCGATGAGCACGGTGCCCGCCGAGGGCGTCCGCGTGTGCGCGGTCGACGACCTGCTGCCCGAGTGCGGCACCGGCGCCCTGGTGGGCGAGGACCGGGTCGCGCTGTTCCGGCTCGCGTCCGACGAGGTGCTGGCCGTCCAGCAGCGCGACCCGTACACGGGCGCCAACGTGCTGAGCCGCGGCATCGTCGGCGACGTCGCCGGTGCCCCGACCATCACGTCGCCCCTGCTCAAGCAGGTGTGGGACCTGCGCACGGGTGCGTGCCTCGACCCGGTCGGCAAGGACCCCGTCGACCTGCGGGTCTACCGCGTGGTGGTCGACGGCGAGGACGTCCGGGTCCTGCCGTGACCCTGCTCGCGGGTCTCGACCTGACGGGCCGCACGGTGCTCGTCGCGGGCGCCGGTCCGGTCGGCGTGCGGCGCGCCCGTGCCGCTGTGGCCGAGGGCGCGCACGTGCGGATCGTGGCCCCCGACGTGGGCGCGGGCGTCGACGACCTCGGCGACGTCGAGGTGCACCGCCGTGAGGTGCGTGCCGCGGACCTCGACGACGTGTGGTTCGTGCACGCGTGCACCGGCGTGGCCGACGTCGACTCCGTGCTCGCGGCGTGGGCGCACGAGCGGCGCGTGTTCTGCGTGGTCGCGGCCGACGCGTCGTGCGGCACGGCCCGCACGGTCGCCGCGGCGCGCGTCTCCGGCCTGCACGTGGGCGTGCTCACCGACGGCCCGCCCGACCCGGGGCGCGCGGTGGCGGTGCGCGACCGGCTCGTCGCGCACGTCGCCGCGGGCGGTGTCGTCGTGGGGGAGGTGCGCCCCGGCAGCGGCGGCGACGACGTGCTGCGCGCCGGTGAGGTCGCGCTCGTCGGCGGCGGGCCCGGCGACCCCGCGCTCATGACGGTCCGCGCGCGGGCGCTGCTCGCGCAGGCGGACGTGGTCGTGACCGACCGGCTCGGCCCGACGTCGGTGCTCGACGAGCTCGCCGACGACGTCACGGTCGTGCACGTCGGCAAGGCCCCGGGGCGGCACACCGTGCCGCAGGAGCAGATCGACGCGCTGCTCGTCGAGCACGCGCTCGCCGGCCACCGCGTGGTGCGGCTCAAGGGCGGCGACCCGTTCCTGTTCGGACGCGGCGGCGAGGAGGTCGCCGCGTGCCGCGCGGCGGGCGTGCCCGTGCGCGTCGTGCCCGGTGTGACGTCCGCGGTCGCCGCCGCCGAGGCCGCCGGCATCCCCGTGACGCACCGCGGCACGAGCGCGCGCCTGCACGTCGTCAACGGCCACGGCGCGCTCACCGACGTCGACCTCGCCGCGCTGCGCGCGCCCGACGTCACGGTCGTCGTCCTCATGGGTCTGGCCGGCCTGCCCCGCCTCACGGCGCAGGCCCTCGCGGCGGGCGTCGACCCGGCGCAGCCCGCCGCGGTCGTGTCCCGCGCGACGCTGCCCGGGCAGCAGGTCGTGCGCGCACCGCTCGCGGCCCTCGCGCAGCGCGCCGTCGAGGCGGGGCTCGGGTCGCCGAGCGTCGTGGTGGTGGGGGCCGTGACGGCCGAGGGGCTGCTGGACCGACCGGTCGCCTGACCCGGGAGCAAGCGCCGGGCCCCGTACCCCGGCCGAGGACTGCGTCGTCGCAAGAGAGCGCGACTGTGCCGAGCGTGTTCTTGAGTGACGTGAGAACGAGCGGGATGCGCAGGGATCTCTGAACACCGGTCTGTAGCCCGGCGAACGAGTGAAAGGGCACGAGGTCCCTGGAATTTTGACACAAGTGGCGCTACGTTCGATTCTGGACCGAACTCCATGGTCAACCTGAAGGCCGCATGCGGGCTCGAGGCGATGCCGCGCTTCGGGGCTGGGGTGACGAACTGCAGACTGCGCGGGTCGGAATAGGAATAGAGACGTCAGCAGGGGGTAAATCAGGTGCGCATAGAGGCTGTTACCATCCGAAACTACAGGAGCCTGAAAGACGTAGAGATCCACTTGGACGACTATAGCGTCCTAATTGGCCCGAACGGCTCTGGAAAGTCATCGGTGCTCTATGCGCTTGATTGGTTCTTCAACGGCACGTCGCTCGTTGAGAGCGATGTGCACGGCTATCGCGAGGGCGACTCTCTCGCCGACGATGTGACGATTGAAGTCGCCGTGACGTTTGTCGACCTGACCAAGAGCGACCGAGAGCGTCTGCAACAGTACGGCCTCAGTGAGCGAGTTGAGGTTCGTCGAACTTGGTATGCGGCGAGCCGGCAGACCAAGACAGTCGGAAACGCCAGGCAGGGCCCTGGCTTTGCCGCGGTTCGCGCCGACCAAGGCATTGCGGATCGCCGCAAAGCTTACCGCGAGCTCTGTGAATCTGTCACCGATCTCCCAGAACTGCCAGGCAATGTAAGCAAAGACGCAATGCTCCGTGCACTTGCTTCCTGGGAGTCAGAGCCCGGCCATGCGCCCCTCTTGGTGGAAGTGCCGGACTCCGACGCGAACCAGATGATGGGGTGGAACGGGGCGAACGTCCTCAGGGAATGTGTGAGATTTCTGCTCATTCCCGCCGCTTCGAGTATCACGAACGAGGTCGGCGCATCTTCTCGCGGTTCGGCCTTGTCTGAGATAGTCGGTTCATTTATGGCAGAGGCCAGCCTGCGTGCCCAGACTGTTTGGTCGGAGAAGCATGCCGCTGCGGTGCGAGAATTATCCGACGACATACGAGCGAGTATCGAGAACGCGACCAGCATCCAGTCAAGCAGAATTAATGATCGCCTATCATCTTTCATTCCGAACGCTGTCGTTACGCTTACGCCGAAAGTGCCCGAACTCGCCGCACGGCTCGACCCGTCGATTACGACCGATGTGACAGTCGCTGGCTTCACAAACGACGTCTCTCGTCAGGGTCATGGGGTACAAAGGGCCGTCATGATCTCCATGTTTCAAGTGATGGCACCAGATGAGGAACTTGCTCGGAGTTCCCACCAGGCCCGCGAGGGAGAAGGTGAGGAGGAGGCGGAAAGGCGGCTCAGCGAGTCGCTCGATGCTCTCCCTGCGGTTATCGTCGCCCTGGAGGAGCCCGAGATCTACCAGCATCCGATTCGTGCACGTTCCTTCGCGAGGACACTGCTCGAGTTGAGCCGCAAGTCGAAGACGCAGGTTCTCCTGGCAACGCATAGTCCTTACTTCGTGCACCCTAACCAGTTTACCGCGCTCCGGCGATTCTCTTACGAGGGTGGCGAAACCAAGATAGCGGCAGCGTCGGTCGCGTCGGTCGCCGCCTTGTCAGGACGGAGTGCGGAGAGTATCGAAAAGGCAATTGAGTCGCACGTGCCGACGGAGTTCTCTGAGGGATTCTTTGCGGATGCCGTAGTGCTCGTTGAAGGGCCGACTGACCGGGTTGTTATCTCGGCGATTGCTGAGAAACTGGGTGCAGATCTGGACCTGCTCGGGGTGCCGGTACTGTCTGTCGAAGGAAAGGCCGGCCTCTGCGTCGCGCGAGATATCTTGGCCGCCCTGGCGGTTCCCACTTACGTGATTGCCGATGGCGACTACGGAACGTCAGCAAGGAGGGATTACTCCTCCGTTGAAGGCACGGAGCGAGACGAGAAGCGCACCCGCGCCCACTTGTCGCATAAGAGTGCGACGGAAAAGCTGGTTGCGGCATTACCGGTCGGCTTGTCGGCTGCGGTTGGTTCCCTTCCGTATTCTTTCGGAAGTCCAAGTGTTGTGTGCGAAAGCTACGCGATCTGGCGGGACGACATCGAGGAGGAACTAGACGCCTGGGCGAGCTTCAAAGCCGAACTTGCAAGTGTGCACATTTCGCTCTCGTCACGAAACAACAAGAATCTGCTCGCCTATCGAAAGGCTGTTGAGGCGTCGAGCGATCGAGATCTCCCGAAGATTTTCCGTGCCGTCGTCGAACGTATTCAATCGCTTACGATGGGGGAAGTGGTGCACGACACTGATGCGGAATACGCGCCTGCGTGAGTGCAGGTAAAGGTTTTCACCTGAAGGTGCAAATGTAACGCGCAGAGAATGCGCATCCCGGTCAACGATGGAGGGTTTGATGTATCGCAGAGTGGTGGCAAGTAGCAATCTTCTTAGCGTTGGATATGATTCCAGCACCAACGTGCTCGAGGTCGAGTTTTGCCATGGCGGTGTCTATCAGTATGCGGCAGTGCCGCGTGGCGTGTACGAAGGGCTGATGAACGCCGAGAGTCACGGCAAGTTTTTCGACCTGCATGTTAAGAAGGCGGGCTATGTAGCGACGAGGATCTCGGGGTAGCGGCCAAGTCTGCGACTGGGTCGGCCCCGCACCCGGGCGACGTGACGGCGCGCGACGACGACGGCGCGCGTCCGTGCACGGGCCGCGCGTGCGGCGGCGGCGCCCCGACCTCGGCGACCGTGTGCCCGCTGCACGCGGCGGTCGTGGCGGTCGCGCGGTGCACGCGGTCCAGGCGGAACCAGCGCATCGCGTCGCGCAGCCGGCACCAGCCGATGAGGTACCACCAGCCGTTCGCGGCCGCGAACAGCACGGGCTCGACGTCGCGCGTCGACACCGTGCCGTCGCCCGCGGCGTAGCCGATGCGCACGACGCGCTGGTCGGCCATCGCCTGCTCAACCGCCGAGCGGACCGCGCGGCTCGGCACCGGGGGAGCGTCGACCCACACGCGCTCCGCGAGCTGCATCGCGCGGTCCCGCGTGCGCGGGTCGAGCACGTCGAGCACCTTCTGCACGGCCGCCCCGGCCAGGTCCGCGTAGGGCGCGTCGGGGGCCGCGGAGACCGCCGCGAGCAGCGCGACCGCCTGGCCGGGGCTGAGGTTGACGGGCGGCAGCGACGCGCGCGCGGCCAGCCCGTAGCCGCCGCCCGGTCCGGGACGCGACCACACGGGCGCGCCGCTGCGCTCGAGCGCCGCGACGTCGCGCTTGACGGTGCGCACCGACACCCCGAACTCGTCCGCCAGGCGCTCGGCGGTGCAGCCGCGCGCACCGCTGCGCCGCAGCATCTCGGACAGCGCGTGCAGGCGCTCGGCTCGCTTCACCCGGCCACCGTACAGATCGTGCCGGAAACGGTGACACCACGGTGTCCCGACCCGGGTCGACGATCGAGGCATGAGCACCCCCGCCACCACCCCGACCGTCGTCCTCGTCCCCGGCCACTGGCTGGGCGCGTGGGCCTGGGACGACGTCGTCGCCCACCTGCACGCCGCCGGACTCGCGACCGTCGCCCTCACGCTGCCCGGCCTCGACCCGCACGACCCCGACCGTGCGACCCGCACGCTCGACGACCAGACAGCCGCCGTCGAGGACGCCGTGCGCGCCGCCGCCGATGCGGGGCGCCCCGTCGTGCTCGTCGCGCACAGCGGCGCCAACGCGCCCGTCAGCCTGCTGCTCGACCGCCACCCCGACCTCGTGACGCACGTCGTATGGGTCGACAGCGGCCCGGTCGCGCCCGGCACGGTCTTCGCGCCCGGCGCCCCCGCCGACCTCGTCGAGCTGCCGCTGCCCGACCTCGACGCGCTCGGTGCGCAGGCCAGCCTCGACGGGCTGGACGACGACGCGCTCGCACGCTTCCGCGACCGCGCCGTCCCCGAGCCCGGACCGGTCCTGACGCAGACCGTCGAGCTCACCGACCCGCGCCGCCTCGCCGTGCCCACGACCCTCGTGTGCTGCTCGATCACCGGCGCCCAGGTCCGCGAGCTCGCGGACGCCGGGCACCCGATGTTCGCCGAGGTGGCCGGGCTGCGGCACGTCGACGTCGTCGACCTGCCCACGGGCCACTGGCCCATGTGGAGCCGCCCGGCGGACCTCGCCGACGTCGTCGCCGCGGTCGCCCGGCGGACGGCCGGCTGAGGTTCGCGCCCGGGCCGGGGCGGGGCCGTCGCGCGCCCCGCTCCCGCC
>JAEYNO010000437.1 GCA_023412515.1 Actinomycetes bacterium | reverse complement strand
CGCGGGCCTCGTGCTGCAGCTGCTCGGTGGCGCGCTCGGCACGCTCGTCGGCGCCGGTCCGCGGCACCTGGACCCGGTGCGGCGCTTCACGGCGCACGTCGCCGGCCTGCTGCCCTCGCGGGACGTGCGGCTGGTGCCGCGCGCGGACCCGCCGGACCTCCCGGCGCCTGACGGTCTCGCGGGCATGGTCGACCTGGTCGCGCGGACCTACGACGAGGACACCGAGACCGGTGAGCCCGGCACACCCCTCGCGACCGTCACGGTGCAGCGGCTCGAGCGCGCCGACGGGTCCGTCGCGTGGGTCGTCGCGATCCCCGGCACGCGCGCCGCGGGCCTGGCGAGCGACGTACCCACCGACAACGGCACCAACCTCGCGCTGGAGGGCGGCGTCCCCGACGTCATGACGGGAGCGGTGCTCGACGCGATGGCCGCGGCGGGGATCGGCGCCGACGAGCCGGTCGCGCTCGTCGGGCACAGCCAGGGCGGCATGGTCGCGACGACCGTCGCGGCCGCGGCCGCGAGCAGGTACGCGGTCCGGCTCGTCGTGACGGCGGGCTCGCCCGACGTGCCGGCCGTGCCGCCGCCGGGCGTCGCGGTCGTCGCGGTCCGGCACCGCGAGGACGCGGTCACGCTGCTCGACGGGATCGTCGGCGAGCGCGGCGGCCCGGGCACACTGTCGGTCGTGCGGGACCTCGCCGCGACGGGCGGTCCGCCCGCGCCGTCGTTCAGCGAGGCGCACGCGGTCAGCGGCTACGTCGGCACCGCCGCGATGGTCGACGAGAAGATCGACGACCTGCCGGCCGACGACCCCGTCCGTGCCGCGCTGCGCGACGTGCTCGGCGACGACGGTGGGTCCGTCGCCGCGACGACGCGTCAGTACACCGTGACGACGGACCCGCTGGAGGTGTGCGAGCCGCCCCTCGTCCGGGCCGAGCCGGCCCCCGGTGCCATGCCGACCCCCGCGCCGACGCCGGACCGGCGCGTCCCCCCGCCCGAGGGCTTCGAGGACTGGTTCGGGGCGCGGCCGATCGTCCCGGTGCCCGAGGGGTTCCTCCGCCGGCCGGAGCCGGCCGACGTCAGCGCTTCGAACCCGTGAGGCCCGAGAGCACGAAGCTCACGACCGAGACGATGAGCGCCCCGATGACGGCCGTGCCGAAGTTGTCGATCCGCAGGCCCCACGACGTCTGCTCCGTGATCCACGCGGTCAGCATGAGCATGAGCGCGTTCACCACCAGCGTGAACAGCCCCAGCGTGAGGATGTACAGCGGGATGGACAGCACGGCGACGATCGGCTTGACGATCGCGTTGACCAGCCCGAACACGAGCGCGATCAGCAGGATGATGCCGACCTTCTCCGCGGTGGTCTGCCCGCCGACGATCTCCAGACCGGACAGCAGGACGGTCGCCAGCCAGATGGCGACCCCGTTCACCAGCACGCGCGCGACGAATCCCATGCGTCGATCCTGCCAGGTCCGGCCCGTCGGCACCCGTGCACGGCCCCGGGGCACGCCCGCTGGGACGCCCGCGGGGGTCCCGGGCCACCGGTGGCACCATGGCCTCCGTGAGCCGCGTCCCTCTCCGCCGTGCCATCGCCGACGTGCCCGCCTACGTCCCCGGCGCGCGCGCCGCCGTCGGCGCGGCCGCGTTCAAGCTGTCGTCGAACGAGAACCCGTACCCGCCGCTGCCGTCGGTGGTGGCCGCGATCGCGGACGGTGCGGTCGACGTCAACCGGTACCCCGACATGTTCGCGACCGAGCTCACCGAGGCCGTCGCGCACCGCCTGGGCGTGACGGCCGAGCAGGTCGTCACGGGAACCGGGTCGGTCGCGGTGCTGGGGCACGTGCTCGCGGCCGTGTGCGAGGCGGGCGACGAGGTCGTGCTGCCGTGGCGGTCGTTCGAGGCGTACCCCATCGCCGTGACGCTCGCGCACGCGCAGCAGGTGCGGGTGCCCGTGCACGCCGACGGCCGGCTCGACCTGCCCGCGATGGCCGCCGCGGTCACGCGCCGCACGCGCGTCGTGCTCGTGTGCACCCCCAACAACCCCACCGGCCCGGCCGTGCGGGACGCCGAGCTGCGCGACTTCCTCGCCGCCGTCCCGGGCGACGTGCTCGTGGTCCTCGACGAGGCGTACGTCGAGTTCGTGCGCGACGCGCAGGCGCCCGACGCGGTCGCGCTGCTGGCCGAGCACCCCAACGTCGTCGTGCTGCGCACGTTCTCCAAGGCGTACGGGCTCGCGGGCCTGCGCGTCGGCTACGCGGTCGCGCGCCCGCGCATCGCCGCCGGCATCCGCACGGCGTCGACGCCGTTCGGGGTCTCGCACGTCGCCCAGCTCGCGGCCCTCGCGTCGCTGCGCGCCGAGGGTGAGCTGCTCACGCGCGTCGAGGCCGTGGTCGCCGAGCGCGAGCGGATGCTCGACGGGCTGCGCGCGCAGGGCTGGGACGTGCCCGAGAGCCAGGCCAACTTCGTGTGGCTCGGCCTCGGCGACCGGTCCGCGACGTTCGCCGAGCGCTGCGTGCAGGCCGGCGTGCTCGTCCGCCCGTTCGCGGGCGACGGCGTGCGCGTGAGCGTCGGCGAGAAGGAGGCGACCGACATCTTCCTCGAGGTCGCCGCGGAGCACGCCCCGCGCTGACCTCAGGCGGTTTCGGCTGCCGCGAGGGTCACCGGTCGCACGCGCACACGAGGTTGAGCTCGAGGACCTCCTCGCCCGGGCCCGCCCACGCCTCGGCCTCGGCGCGCGACGCGAAGCGGCGCCCCGCGAGGCGCCCGTCGGCGAGCTGCACGACGACCTCGGTCTCGTCGCGCGGGTCCGTCCAGGTCGTGAGGCCCGGGGTCGTCATGGCGTCTCCTCCGTCCCGTCCGCCGCGGTGGTGCGGCGGAGCGTCCCTCCATGGTGCGCCCCGGAGGCGCGGCACGGCGGGATCGCCCGTCGGAGGTGGTGCGCCGCGGCCTGGGCGGCGGCACCATGGGGCCCATGGACACCGACCCGACCCCCGTCCCCACCGTCGAGGGGACCAGCTGGGGCGCGGACGCCGAGTGGACCGCGTGGCTCGCCACGGGCGTGGGCCTCGCGGTGCTCGCGGCGTGCTACCTCGTCATCCTCGTCGCGTACATCCGCATCATCCAGAAGGCCGGCTACTCGGGCTGGTGGGTGCTGGTCGGGCTCGTGCCCGTGCTCAACCTCGTGATGTTCCTGGTGTTCGCGTACAGCCGCTGGCCCGTGCTGCGCGAGAACGACCTGCTGCGCTCGCAGCGGGGCGTCCCGCGGTCCTGAGCGGGCGCCGCGCGGCCCGGCCAGGGGCGGTGTGGGGTTCCGACAAAGGCGTCGGACGAGCGTTGTCCGTCCCGGTCCCTCGTAACCTACGGAGGCGTAGCCTACGCTGACGTAGGTTCGACCCCGAGGCGAAGGAGACCCGCGTGATCCCGACCGGACCCGCGGCCGACGGCCCGCTCACCGACGACGGGCTCGTGCAGCTGCTGACCCCGGCCGGCGAGCGCGTCGAGCACCCCGAGTACGACGCGTGGGCCGCCGACCTGGACGCCGACCGGCTGCGCGCGATGTACCGCGACATGGTGCTGACCCGCCGGTTCGACGTCGAGGCCACGGCGCTGCAGCGCCAGGGCGAGCTCGCGCTGTTCGCGCAGTCCCTCGGCCAGGAGGCCGCGCAGGTCGGCTCGGGGCACGCGCTGCGCCCGCAGGACCACGTCTTCCCGTCGTACCGCGAGCACGGCGTCGCGCAGGCCCGCGGCCTGGAGATGACGCAGCTGCTGCGGCTGTTCCGCGGCGTCGACCACGGAGGCTGGGACCCGGCCGAGCGCAACTTCCACCTGTTCACGCTCGTCATCGGCTCGCACACGTTGCACGCGACCGGCTACGCGATGGGCGTGCAGCGCGACGGGCTCGTCGGCACGGGCGACGCCGAGCGCGACGCCGCGGTCGTCACGTACTTCGGCGACGGCGCGACCGCGCAGGGCGATGTCAGCGAGGCGCTCGTCTTCGCGTCGGTCAACCGCGCACCCGTCGTGCTGTTCTGCCAGAACAACCAGTTCGCGATCTCCGAGCCGACGACGCGCCAGGCCACCGTCCCGATCGCGCACCGCGCACCCGGGTTCGGCGTCCCCGCGGTCCGCGTCGACGGCAACGACGTCCTCGCGACGTACGCCGTGACGCGGCAGGCGCTCGAGCGCGCGCGCAGCGGCGGCGGCCCCACGTTCGTCGAGGCGTTCACCTACCGCATGGGCGCGCACACGACGTCCGACGACCCGACGCGCTACCGCACGTCGGCGCAGGAGGAGCACTGGCGTCGCCGCGACCCGATCGAGCGGCTGCGCGCCCACCTCGACCGCACGGGCGAGCTCCCCGAGGTGTTCCAGGCGCAGCTCGCGAGCGAGGCAGACGCGTTCGGCGAGCACCTGCGCACGACCGTCCGCGGCATGGGCCGCCCCTCCGGGCCGTCGATGTTCGAGCACGTCTACGCCACGCCGCACGCCGTCGTCGACGCCGAGCGCGCGTGGTTCGAGCAGTACGAGCAGTCCTTCGTCGACCACGAGGGTCACCAGACGGGAGGCCACCGATGACCGTCACGTCCGACCGCACCACCGACCTGCCCCCGGCGCCGGCGCCCGCGCCGTTCCCGACGGGCACGCAGCGGCTGCCGATGGCCAAGGCGCTCAACCTCGGCATGCGCCGCGCGCTCGCGAACGACCCGCGCGTGCTGCTCATGGGCGAGGACATCGGCCGCCTGGGCGGCGTGTTCCGCGTGACCGACGGCCTGTTCGCCGAGTTCGGCGAGGACCGCGTCGTCGACACGCCCCTGGCCGAGTCCGGCATCGTCGGCACCGCGATCGGCCTCGCGCTGCGCGGCTACCGGCCCGTGTGCGAGATCCAGTTCGACGGCTTCGTGTTCCCCGCGTTCGACCAGATCACGACGCAGCTCGCCAAGATGCACTACCGCTCGCAGGGCCGCCTGACGCTGCCCGTGGTCATCCGCATCCCGTTCGGCGGCGGCATCGGCGCGGTCGAGCACCACAGCGAGTCGCCCGAGGCGCTGTTCGCGCACACCGCGGGCCTGCGCGTCGTGTCCCCGTCGACCCCGGCCGACGCGTTCACCATGATCCAGCAGGCCGTCGCCTCGCCGGACCCCGTGATCTTCCTCGAGCCCAAGGGTCGGTACTGGGAGAAGGGCGACGTCGACCTCGACGCGCCGCTGCCCGCACCGCACGGCGGCGCGTCCGACCTCGACCACGCGCGCGTCGTGCGCCCCGGCACCGACGTCACGGTCGTCGCCTACGGCCCGACCGTCGCGACCGCGCTCAAGGCCGCCGACGCCGCCGCGGCCGAGGGCACGAGCCTCGAGGTCGTCGACCTGCGCAGCATCTCGCCGCTCGACACCGCGACCGTCGCCGCGTCGGTGCGCCGCACCGGCCGCTGCGTCGTCGTGCACGAGGCGCCCGTGCTCTACGGGTCCGGCGCCGAGGTCGCGGCCCGCATCACCGAGGAGTGCTTCTACCACCTGCAGGCCCCCGTGCTGCGCGTCGGCGGGTTCCACACCCCGTACCCCGTCGCCAAGCTCGAGCACGACTACCTGCCGAGCCTCGACCGGCTGCTCGACGCCGTCGACCGCACCCTCGCCTTCTGACCACCCGGAGCCCCCGCGTGCCCACGTACCAGCAGTTCCCCCTGCCCGACGCCGGCGAGGGCCTCACCGAGGCCGAGATCGTCGCCTGGCACGTCGCCGTCGGCGACCGCGTCGAGGTCAACCAGACGATCGTCGAGATCGAGACCGCGAAGTCGCTGGTCGACCTGCCGTGCCCGTGGACGGGCGTCGTCACGCGGCTGCTCGTCACCGAGGGCACGACCGTCGAGGTGGGCACGCCGATCATCGAGGTCGACACCGACCCCGACGGCGCCCCCGCACCGGGCGCCCCCGCCGACGGTGCCGACGCGCAGGGTGGCGTGCGCGCGCACCAGCCGCACCCCGACCGGTCGTCCGCCGAGCCCGGCGGCGCCGACGAGGTCGAGGCGTCGCGCCCCGAGCCCGAGGCCGGCGAGAAGCCCGGCGCCGTGCTCGTCGGGTACGGCGTCGCCGACGGCGGCAGCGCACGCCGCCCCCGCAC
>JAEYNO010000426.1 GCA_023412515.1 Actinomycetes bacterium | reverse complement strand
CCCCCCCCGGGCCGGGCGCGGCGCCCCCGGCCCCCCCCACGGGTCGAGCGCCTAGGCCTCGTTCCCTCCGTCGGCCTGCGCCTGCGCTCCGCTACCGGCGCGTGCGCTGGCGCGCCCGCACCGTCCGCTGCGCTCCGGCTCAGGCCTCGACGACCACGGGGATGATCATCGGTCGACGGCGCAGCTTGTTGGACACGAAGCGGCCCACGACGCGTCGCATGACCTGCTGCAGCTGGTGCGTGTCGGTCGCGCCGCCGCGCACGGCCTCCTCGAGCGCGGCCGTGAGGTCGGGCAGCACGCCGTCGAAGACGTCGTCCTGCTCGGCGACGCCGCGCGCGTGGATCTGCGGACCGGCGAGGACGGTCCCGTCGGCGGAGGACACGACCGCGAAGATCGAGACGAAGCCCTCGTCGCCGAGGATCCGACGGTCCTTGAGCTCGGCCTCGGTGAGCTCGCCGACGCTCGAACCGTCGACGTACACGTAGCCGCACGGCACGGCCCCGACCACGCTCGCGCGACCGTCGACGAGGTCGACGACGACGCCGTCCTCGGCGAGCACGACGCGGTCGGCCGGGACGCCGGTGCGCACCGCGAGCGCGGCGTTCGCGATGAGGTGCCGCACCTCGCCGTGCACGGGCATGACGTTGCGCGGGCGCAGGATGTTGTAGCAGTACAGGAGCTCGCCGGCGCTCGCGTGGCCCGAGACGTGCACCTTGGCGTTGCCGGAGTGCACGACGCGCGCCCCGAGCCGCATCAGCCCGTTGATGACGCGGAAGACCGCGTTCTCGTTGCCCGGGATGAGGCTCGACGCGAGCACCACCGTGTCGCCGGGGCCCACGGAGACCTTGTGGTCGCCGTTGGCGATCCGCGACAGCGCGGCCATCGGCTCACCCTGCGAGCCCGTGCACATGAGCACGACCCGGTCGTCCGCGAGCTTCTCGATCTGCTTCTGGTCGACCAGCACGCCGTCGGGCACCCGCAGGTACCCCAGCTCGGCGGCGATGCCCATGTTGCGGACCATCGACCGCCCGACCAGGGCGACCTTGCGCTCGTTCGCGACGGCGGCGTCGATGACCTGCTGGACGCGGTGGACGTGCGACGCGAACGACGCCACGACGACGCGCCCCGTCGACTCGGCGAACACCTGGTCGAGCACGGGGCCGATCTCGCGCTCGGGAGTGACGAAGCCGGGCACCTCGGCGTTGGTCGAGTCGACCATGAACAGGTCGACGCCCTGCTCGCCCAGTCGCGCGAACGCCCGCAGGTCGGTGATGCGGCCGTCGAGCGGCAGCTGGTCCATCTTGAAGTCGCCCGTGTGCAGCACGGTGCCGGCCGGCGTGCGCACGGCGACGGCGAGGGCGTCGGGGATCGAGTGGTTGACCGCGACGAACTCGCACTCGAACGCGCCGAGCGTCTCGACCTGACCCTCGCGCACCGCGAGCGTCAGCGGCGTGATGCGGTGCTCCTTGAGCTTGGCCTCGACGAACGCGAGCGTCAGCTGCGAGCCCACCAGCGGGATGTCGCGCCGCAGCCGCAGCAGGTACGGGACGGCACCGATGTGGTCCTCGTGGCCGTGCGTGAGGACGATCGCGTCGATGTCGTCGAGGCGGTCCCGGATGTAGTCGAAGTCCGGGAGGATCAGGTCGACGCCGGGCTGGTGGTCCTCGGGGAACAGCACGCCGCAGTCGATGACGAGCAGACGGCCGCCGTACTCGAGCACGGCCATGTTGCGCCCGACCTCGCCGAGGCCGCCGAGCGGGACGATCCGCAGACCGCCCTCCGGCAGCGGCGGGGGCAGGGTGAGGTCGGGGTGCGGGTGACTCATGGATCTCCTGGGTGATCGGTGGGTGCCGACCCGTGCGTCATGCCCGGTCGGCGCCCGCGACGACGTCGAGCAGCCCGCTGGCCGCCAGACCGGCGCGCACGTGCGCGGCCTCGTCGTCGGTGAAGGGGACGAGGGGCAGCCGCATCGCGCGGCTGCTCAGGAGGCCGAGCTCGACGAGCGCGGCCTTGGCGGCGGGGGCCTGGAAGCCCGCGCCGTTGACGGCCGTCACGGCCGGGAGGACCTCGCGCAGCACGGCGAGCGCGCCGGCGGCGTCGCCCGCGTGCCACGCGGCGAAGAAGCGCGCGAACGCGGCGGGCGCGACCTGCGTCGTCACGCCGACGAGGCCGACGGCCCCGTGCGCGAGGAACGCGAGCGCGAGGGCGTCGTCGCCGCTGTACCACGCCAGCCCCGTGCGCGGGATCGCGCGGGCGGCCTCGACCACGTCGCCGGACGCGTCCTTCACCGCCACCACGCGGTCGTGCGCCGCGAGGCGGTCGACCGTGCCCGGGGCGAGCCGGACGACCGCGCGGCCGGGGACGTCGTAGAGCATGACGGGCAGGTCGGTCGCGTCGGCGACGGCGGTGACGTGCCGCACGACGCCCTCCTGCGAGGGGCGCGAGTAGTAGGGCGTCACGACGAGCAGGCCGTGCGCGCCGGCGGCCGCCGCCTGCTCGGCCATGCGGACCGCGTGCGCGGTGTCGTTGGAGCCGGCGCCCGCGACGACGTACGCGCGGTCGCCCACGGCCTCGACGACGGCCTCGACGACGGCGGCCTTCTCGGGCGAGTGCGTGGTCGAGGACTCGCCCGTGGTGCCGTTCAGCACCAGACCGTCGTGGCCTGCGTCGACGAGGTGCTGCGCGAGCCGGACCGTCGCCTCGAGGTCGATCGCGCCGTCGGCGGTCATCGGGGTGACCATCGCCGACAGCAGCGACCCGAACGGGTGGGTGGCGGACGTCACGGCAGGCATGCGCACACGGTACCGCCCGGGCGCGGCCGCGCGCCGCCGCGTCCCGTGCGCCGGTCGGCGGCGCCCGCGCGCGTCCCCACGCCCGTCGTCCGGGTCAGCGCCGCCACGTGTCGAAGCGGTAGCGGGCGCCCGTGCGGGACACGAGCCACGGCGCGTCCGGTCCGCCGGCGACGCGCCGCCAGCCGGGGCCGATCGCCGGAGCGGTCGTGTCCCCCGGCACGTCGAGGTCGACGACGGTCACCTCGAGCACGTCGGCACGGTCGAGCGCGGCGGCGTAGACCGCTCCCCCGCCGATGACCCACACGTCGGGCGCCGTCGCGAGCGCGGCGTCGAGGTCCGCCAGCACGTCGGCGCCCGGGGCGTCGAACGCCGGGTCGCGCGACAGCACCACGTTGCGCCGGCCCGGCAGCGGGCGGAAGCGCTCGGGCAGCGACTGCCACGTCGCGCGCCCCATGACGACCGTGCCGCCGGCGGTGACCTCGCGGAAGTGCGCCATGTCCTCCGGCACGTGCCACGGGATGCCGCCGCCGTCGCCGATCACCCCGGCGGGCGTCTGCGCCCAGACCAGCCCGATCACGGCGCTCAGACCGCCACGGGCGCCGCGATGGCCGGGTGGTGCCGGTACCCGACGACCTCGACGTCGTCCCACGTGTAGTCGAACAGCGACGCGGCGCGCCGCAGGTGCAGCTGCGGCGCCGGGTACGCCTCGCGCGTGAGCTGCTCGCGCACCTGGTCGACGTGGTTGTCGTAGACGTGGCAGTCGCCGCCGGTCCACACCAGGTCACCGACCTCGAGGTCGACCTGCTGCGCGACCATGTGGGTGAGCAGCGCGTACGACGCGATGTTGAACGGCACCCCGAGGAACAGGTCGGCCGAGCGCTGGTACAGCTGGCACGAGAGCCGGCCGTCGGCGACGTAGAACTGGAAGAACGCGTGGCACGGCACGAGCGCCATGTCGTCGAGCGCCGCGACGTTCCACGCCGAGACGACGTGGCGGCGCGAGTCCGGGTCGGAGCGCAGCTCGGACAGCAGCTTCGTGAGCTGGTCGACGTGCCCGCCGTCGGGCGTGGGCCACGACCGCCACTGCACGCCGTAGACCGGGCCGAGCTCGCCGTCGGCGTCCGCCCACTCGTCCCAGATGTGGACGCCCTTGTCGACGAGCGAGGCGATGTTGGACTCGCCGCGCAGGAACCAGAACAGCTCCTCGGCGACGCCGCGGAAGAACACGCGCTTGGTCGTCACGAGCGGGAACCCCGCCCGCAGGTCGAACCGCATCTGGTGCCCGAACACCGAGCGGGTGCCGGTGCCGGTGCGGTCGGCCTTGGGGGTGCCGGTGGTCAGGACGTGCCGCAGCAGGTCCTCGTACGGCGTGGGCACGGTGGCGGGGAGCGCGACGGGCGCGGCGGCGAGGTCGGCCATGGGGACATCGTCGCACTCCCGCGTCGGCGCGCGGGCCCGGCGTCCGGCGTGCCGCGACCGAGAGCCGCGTCACGGACGTGACGTCCGGCGCGGGCCCGCACGCGCGGTTGGCGGGCGCGCCGCCACGCGGCGAGGAT
>JAEYNO010000410.1 GCA_023412515.1 Actinomycetes bacterium | reverse complement strand
GCACGACGCGCTGCCCGTCGGCGACTGCCCGTTCTCCTGGTCGACCGCCGAGCGCGTCGAGCGCGCGCTGGAGCACCTCGACGGGGGCGACACCCCGGCCGGGTGGTCGCCCGAGCACCGGGACCTCACGGTCGCCGAGGCGCGCGCCCGGCTGCGCGACGTCCCCGACGTCGACCTGCTCGTCGTGTGCCACGGCGACGCGTGCGCGCCCAACACGCTCATCGCCGACGACGGGCGGTGGGCCGCGCACGTCGACCTCGGCAGCCTGGGCGTCGCCGACCGCTGGGCGGACCTCGCGGTCGCCGCGTGGAGCACCGAGTGGAACTACGGCCCCGGGTACGCCGGCACGGTGTACGCGGCCTACGGCGTCGACCCGGACGCCGACCGGATCGCGTTCCACCGGCTGCTGTGGGACGCGACCTGACACGTGCGCGCCGTGCGAGGATCGCGGGATGCCCGAGACGCTCGCCGACCGCCTGCCCACCGGGGACGCCGCGCACGACCCCGACGCGCTCTACGAGGCGTTCACCGCGTGGGCCGGTGAGCAGGGCCTGACGCTCTACCCGCACCAGGAGGAGGCGCTGCTCGAGCTGGTCACGGGCAGCCACGTGATCCTGTCGACGCCCACGGGCTCGGGCAAGTCGCTCGCGGGCGTCGCGGCGCACGCCGTGGCCCTGGCCCAGGGACGCCGCTCGTACTACACGGCACCGATCAAGGCCCTGGTCAGCGAGAAGTTCTTCGCGCTGGTCGAGATCTTCGGGTCCGCGAACGTCGGCATGATGACCGGCGACTCGGCGGTCAACGCCGGTGCGCCCATCGTGTGCTGCACGGCCGAGATCCTGGCCAACCAGGCGCTGCGCGACGGCCCCGACGCCGACGTCGGCCTGGTCGTCATGGACGAGTTCCACTACTACGCCGACCCGCAGCGCGGCTGGGCGTGGCAGGTGCCGCTGCTCGAGCTCACGCGCACGCAGTTCCTGCTGATGTCGGCGACGCTCGGCGACGTGTCGTTCTTCGTCGACGACCTGACACGCCGCACCGGGCGCGACGTGTCGGTCGTCGCGAACGCCGAGCGGCCCGTGCCGCTGACGTTCTCGTACTCGGTCGAGCCGCTGCACGAGCTGCTCGACGAGCTCGTGCGCACGCAGCGCGCACCCGTGTACGTCGTGCACTTCACGCAGAAGGAGGCGGTCGAGCGCGCGCAGTCCCTGCTCTCGACGCCGCTCGCGAGCCGCGAGAAGCGCGACGCGATCGCCGCCGAGCTGGGCGGGTTCCGGTTCGGCCCCGGGTTCGGCACGACCCTGTCGCGCCTGCTGCGGCACGGCGTCGGCGTGCACCACGCGGGCATGCTGCCCAAGTACCGGCGCGTCGTCGAGCGGCTCACGCAGAAGGGCCTGCTGCCCGTGGTGTGCGGCACCGACACGCTCGGCGTCGGCATCAACGTGCCGATCCGCACGGTCGTGCTCACGAGCCTGGTCAAGTACGACGGCGTGCGCATGCGGCACCTGTCGGCGCGCGAGTTCCACCAGATCGCGGGCCGCGCCGGGCGCGCCGGGTACGACACCGTCGGCGAGGTCGTCGTGCAGGCGCCCGAGCACGTCATCGAGAACCGCAAGGCCCTGGCCAAGGCGGGCGACGACCCGAAGAAGCAGAAGAAGATCGTCCGCAAGCAGGCACCCGCCGGGCACGTGAACTGGACCGACAAGACGTTCGAGCGCCTGCGTGACGCGCCGCCCGAGCCGCTGACGTCGTCGTTCGCGGTGTCGCACGCGATGGTGCTGCACGTGCTGCAGCGCGGGCGCGACGGCCGCGGCGACCCGGTCGCCGTCATGACGCACCTGCTGACCGACAACCACGAGCCCGAGGGCGCACGCGCCCGGCACGTGCGCCGCGCGGTCGACGTGTACCGCTCGCTGCGCGCGGCGGGCGTCGTCGAGCGCCCGTGGGTCGACGACCCGACGGCGCCGCACGGCCGCCGCCGCACGGTGCGGCTCGTGGCCGACCTCGCGCCGACGTTCGCGCTCGACCAGGCGCTGTCGCCGTTCGCGTACGCCGCGCTCGACCTGCTCGACCCCGAGGACCCGGGGTACGCGCACGACGTCGTGTCCGTCATCGAGGCGACGCTCGACGACCCGCGTCAGGTGCTCGCGGCGCAGGAGAACAAGGCCCGCGGCGAGGCCGTCGCGGCCATGAAGTCCGAGGGCCTCGACTACGACGAGCGCATGGTGCTGCTCGAGGACGTGACGTACCCGCGGCCGCTCGCCGAGCTGTTGGAGGCTGCCTTCACGACCTACCGCCGCACCAACCCGTGGGTCGCGGACCTGACGCTGTCCCCGAAGTCGGTGGTCCGCGAGATGCACGAGCGCGCCGCGACGTTCGCCGAGTACGTCCGGCTCTACTCGCTCGACCGCACCGAGGGCGTGCTGCTGCGCTACCTCGCCGACGCGTACCGCGCGCTGCGCCGCACCGTGCCCGAGGACCGCCGCACCGAGGAGCTCGAGGAGCTCGTCGCGTGGCTCGGCGACCTCGTGCGCCGCACCGACTCGTCGCTGCTCGACGAGTGGGAGCGCCTGGCGAACCCCGAGCTCGAGCACGACGCGGCCGTGGAGGACGCCGACGACGCGCCCCCGCCGCCCGTCACGACCGACCCGCGCGTGTTCCGCGCGCTCGTGCGAGGCGCGCTGTTCCGCCGCGTCGAGCTCGCGGCGCGCGAGGCGTGGGGTGCGCTCGCGGCGCTGGGCGACCGGGACGCCGAGGGCGACGCGTGGGACGCCGACCGGTGGGCGGACGCGGTCGAGCCGTACTTCGACGACCACGACGAGATCGGCACGGGCCCCGCCGCGCGCGGGCCCGCGCTCTTCCAGGTGACGCCCGGGTCGCACGACCCGCACGGCCCGGCGGCGGGCACGTGGTTCGTGCGGCAGGTGCTCGACGACCCGGCGGGCGACCACGACTGGCGGATCGACGCAGTGGTCGACCTCGCGGCGTCGGACGAGGCCGGCGAGGTGCGGCTCACCGTGCTCGAGGTCGGGCCGCTCTGAGGCGCGTGCTCGTGACCTGCGACGACCCCGGGCAAGGGTTGGCTGACCTACGTTTGCGCAGGTCAGGCCAGCCTTTCCTGCGGTGACAAGCGCGCGCGACCGACCTACCGTGGAGCTATGACCACGACCTCCGAGCGCGTCCCCACCCGGGTCCCGGGCCTCACCGGGCTGCTGCACGGCTCGCGCGGCTCGTCCGCGCCGGCCGCCTCGAACGCGGGCCTGAACTGGCTGCGCGCGGGCGTCCTGGGGGCCAACGACGGCATCGTGTCCGTCGCCGCGACGGTGGTCGGCGTCGCGGGCGCCGCGGCGTCCACGTCGACGATCGCGCTGGCCGGCGGCGCCGCGCTCGTCGCGGGTGCGCTGTCGATGGCGTCGGGCGAGTACGTGTCGGTGAGCTCGCAGCGCGACGCCGAGCGCGTCGCCGCCGCGCAGGGCACGCCCGTCAACGGCGTCGACGAGGAGTTCACCAACCCGTGGCACGCGGCGCTCGCGTCGATGCTCGCGTTCACGGTCGGTGCGCTGATCCCGCTGCTCATGGTGCTGGCGCCGTGGTCGGTGGCCGCCCGCGTGCCCGTGACGTTCGGCGCGGTCGTGCTCGCGCTGGTCCTCACGGGGTGGGCGTCCTCGCGGTTCACGGGCGCGTCGCCCGCGCGGTCGGTGCTGCGCAACGTCGTGGGCGGCTCGCTCGCGATGGCCGTGACGTACGGCGTCGGCGCGCTGGTGGGCGTCGCGCTCTGAACCGCCCCGCGGCGTCTACCCTGACGCCGTGGCCAGGAAGGACGCCCGCGCGCACGCCGGGACCCCCGCGCTCGTCGCGCTCGCCGCGGCGGGCGTGACCCACGTCGCGCGCACCTACGAGCACGACCCCGCGAGCGACCTCGGCTACGGCCTCGAGGCCGCGCACGTGCTGGGCGTGCCGCCCGAGCAGGTCTTCAAGACCCTGGTCGCCGACGTCGACGGCGCCCTGACCGTCGCGGTCGTGCCCGTCACCGGGCGGCTCGACCTCAAGGCCCTCGCGACCGCCGTGGGCGGCAAGCGCGCCACCATGGCCGACCCGCACGCGGCCGAGCGCGCGACGGGCTACGTGGTCGGCGGGATCTCGCCGCTGGGCCAGCGCACGCGCCTGCGCACGGTCGTCGACGAGACCGTGTGGCTCTTCGACACCGTGCTCGTCTCGGGCGGTCGCCGCGGGCTGGACGTCGAGCTCGCGCCCGACGACCTCGTACGGCTCACCGACGCGGTCGTCGCGGACGTCACGCGCGACTAGCGCCCGTACGCCGCGAACGCGCGGTCCGTCGGGACGATGTCCTTGCCGAGCGGCACGAGCGACACCGGGATCAGCTTGAGGTTCGCGATCCCCATGGGGATGCCGATGATCGACACGAACAGCGGCACGGCCGTGACCACGTGCCCGATCGCGAGCCAGATGCCCGCGACGAAGAACCAGATCACGTTGCCGATGGTCGACAGCGCGCCCGCGGTCGGCTTGTCGACGATCGTGCGCCCGAACGGCCACAGCACGTAGCTCGCGATGCGGAACGACGCGATGCCGAACGGGATCGTCACGACCAGCACGCAGCAGATGATCCCGGCGGCGACGTAGCCGAGCGCGAGCCAGGCACCCGCGAACACGAGCCAGATGACGTTGAGCAGGGTCTTCATGGCACCACCGTGCCACGACGGGACTCAGGTCCGGCATCCGGGATCCCCCGGGTCGCACCCCGGTCTCAGTTCATCGACACGTCGTCCGGCGCCGTCGACAGGAGCGCGAGGTCGCCGGGCTGGCGCCGCAGCACGCGGCGCCACAGCCCGCGCGGGTCCGCGCTGAACGCGTCGCCGGGCTCGTGGTCGACGACGAACCAGCCCCCCGCCTCGACCTCGGCGTCGAGCTGCCCGGCGGCCCACCCCGCGTAGCCCACGAACAGGCGCAGGCCCCGCACGCCGTCCGCCACGAGCTCGGGCGGGGCGTCGAGGTCGACCACCCCGAGCCGCGTCTCGAGCGCCTGCACGCCCGGCGGCACCTCGTCGCGGTCGACGTCGGCGAGCGCGAGCACCGAGTCGCGCGCGACCGGCCCGCCGTTGAACAGGCGGCCCGGTGCGCTCAGGTGGGGCTGCCAGCGCGGCAGCACGGCCGACGCGTCCACGTCGAGCGGCCGGTCGAGCACGACCCCGAGCGCACCGTCCGCGGTGTGCTCGAGCACGAGCACGACGCTGCGCCGGAAGCTGCCGTCCCGCAGCCCCGGCGTCGCGACCAGCAGCCGGCCCGTGCACGCCCCCACACCGCCAGCATGGTGCCGGGCCCGGGGGCACGCCACACGGCGAGGGTCGGACGCGCCGCGGGCCGGGCACCCGGCGTCCACCGGGCGGAGGCGTGCCGACCCCGCGGCGCCCGCCGGGTACGGTCGGGCGTCGTGGAGGTCCAGGACGTCGCGGCGCGCCTCGCGCGCGTGCACGAGCGGGTCTGGTCGGCGTGCACGGCCGCCGGGCGCGACCCGCACGAGGTCCGCGT
>JAEYNO010000407.1 GCA_023412515.1 Actinomycetes bacterium | reverse complement strand
GTGCGGGGGTACCCGGCGGCACCGTCCACGGGCGGGCCCGCGCGGAGGTGCACCGCGTCGCCGTCGGTCAGCGCCCGAGCCGGGCCCTGCGCGAGCGCGGGCACCCACGACGTCCCGGTCAACGGTGCGGTGGCCGCGAGGGAGGCCCGGTCGCCGTCGACGACGAGAAGCAGCCCCGTCGCGACGTGCACGAGCCCGATCGGTGCCCCCGCCCGCACGGCCGCGCGCGGGCGGCGCGACGCGCTCGGCAGGGGCGGCGGCGTGCGCGGTGCGTACGCGTGCCGGAAGAAGCCGCGCCACAGCCGGTCGTTGCTCGCGCGCCACCCGTCGGCGGTCTCGACGAGCGTCACCGCGCGACCCGGGGAGTTCGGGTCGTGGACCGTCAGCGTGACCGCGTCGCCGTCGCGCGTGAAGCCCGTCGCGACGACCTGGTGGTTGTCGCCCGCGCGCAGCAGCGACCGCGCCACGACCATGCCCAGCACGACCGGCCGCCCCTGCGCGAGCGCCCGCAGCATCCCGGGCAGCTCGCGGCGCGTGCGCGTGCGGACGCCCGCGAGCGGGCCGTGGTCCGCGTCCGGCAGCACGGACCACGTGAGGAAGCGCAGCGCCGACGGCGTGCGGAACGAGTCGAGCTGCCGCCGCGCGAGGTGGTCGGCGACCACGTGCCCGTCCGGCGGGACGCGGTCCGGCGCGAACAGGCGCGGGTGCCACGCGGGGACCTCCCGCCCGGCGAGCGCGTGGTCGAGCACCGAGTAGGCCATGCCGCCGCAGCGCCCGGCGGTCGCGACCCGCGTGCCGGTCGGCAGCGTCGCGAGCACGTTGACGAACCCGTTGGCGAACGCGTACCCCTCGACCACGTCGTCACCTCCCGACCGCACCCGCACACCCTGCCACCGGGGGCGGGCGTCGGCGCGACGTGGCGCGGGCCGGGAGCGCCGGCACGCCACGGCCGTGCGTCCGCACCTCGGGGGTGACGACCTGGCCGGGCGGCGCGTGACACGTGTCGGCGCCGGGGCGCCCAGCCGGCGGTGAGCCCGTCGGTCCGTCGGCTGTCGGTCCGGCGGCTCGTCGGTCGGCCCGCTCGACGGCCGGTCGGCCGGACGGCGCCCCGGCCCGTCGGCTACCGGGGCACCGACGGCCGTGTCACCCGCTGCCCCGGCTGCGGGTGAAGCAGAGCCTGGTCGGGCCCGTCGCGGTGGCCGCGCGAGCCCGACGGGCGCCGTGCGGTCTACTGTGCACTGACGCGTACACCCGACGTGCGCGTCTGCCTGGTTTCGGAGGTGGCCCGGTGCGCGGTGCTCGTGCGCTCCCCGGAGGTGCGGCGTGAGCGCGCGCCCCCGGCCCCCTGCCATCACGGACGTCGCGACCGCGGCGGGCGTGTCGTACCAGACCGTCTCGCGCGTCATCAACGACCACCCCAACGTCGCGACCGAGACGCGCGAGCGCGTGCTCGACGCGATGCAGCGGCTCGGGTACCGCCGCAACATCGCCGCGCGGTCGCTCAAGACCCGCCGCTCGGGCGTGTTCGGCGTCGTGTCGTCGGGCTCGCACCTGTTCGGGCCGACGCGCACGCTGCTCGCGATCGAGCAGGCTGCGCGGTCCAAGGGCCTGTTCGTGTCGCTCGCGACCGTCGACCTGCAGCACAAGGACGAGGTCGCCGCGGCGATCGAGCACCTGCTCGACCAGGGCGTCGACGGGATCGTCGTCGTCGCGTCGCACGACCAGGCGGCGGCCGCGGTGCTCGAGGCGCGCGCCGACGTGCCGGTGGTCGTCGCGGGGCGCGTGGGGCCCGAGCACACGCTCGCGGTCGCGATCGACCAGGAGGCGGGGGCGAAGGTCGCGACGCAGCACCTGCTGGACCTCGGTCACCGCGACGTGCTGCACCTGGCGGGGCCCGCGCCGTGGGTCGACGCGCGCGCCCGCGCCGTCGGGTTCCGCGAGACCATGGCGGCGGCCGGGCTCGCGCCGCGCACCCTGTGGGCCGACGACTGGAGCGCCGAGGTCGGGTACCTCGCGGGGCGCGAGCTCGTGGACCGTGTGCGGCGGCTGCGCACGACGCTGCCGACGGCGGTGTTCGCCGCGAACGACCTGCTCGCGCTGGGCATGATCCACGCGCTGGCCGACGCGCGCGTGCGCGTGCCGGACGACGTGTCGGTCGTCGGGTACGACGACGGCGACGGGTCGGCGCACTTCGTGCCGCCCCTGACGACTGTCGCGCAGGAGCTCGACGAGCTGGGGTACCGGTGCGTCGAGCTGCTGCTCGCGGCGCGCGACGGCGTGGCCACGTCGTCGGCGGTCGCGGTGTCGCCCCGGCTGCTGGTGCGCGAGAGCACGGCGCCGCCGCGCGACCCGGCGCGCGTGGTGCTGCCGCCGGTGCGCGGCGCGGTGGCCGTGACGGCGCCCGAGCCGGCGCAGCACGGTGCCGAGGGCTGATCGCCGCAGGTCAGGACGGTCGTCCGACCCGACCCCGCATGTGATCGCTCACATCCCATGACCCCTGCCGCCGTCCAGCGCCGTGGCCTGCGACGACACCCGTGACCGAAACGCAACACGAACGCGTTGACGGAACCTGTTGAGAACGTTCACACTCATCCCGTCACACACCCGGACGGGCCGTCGACGACGACGGCCACGCTGCTCGAGGAGGAGCTGCATGAAGGGCAACACGCGTACGCGCACCGCGATCGCCGGTGCCGTCTCGGCGATCACGATCCTGGCCCTCGCCGCGTGCGGCGGCGGCAACGACGCCGACGCCGGCGGCGACTCCGGCGGCTCGGGCGGCAGCTCGGGCGACACCATCCGCGTCGGGTTCTCGCAGCTCGGCGCCGAGTCGGGCTGGCGCACCGCCAACACCGAGTCGGTGAAGGCGAGCCTCACCGAGGACGCGGGCTTCGACCTCACGTTCGTCGACGCGCAGCAGAAGCAGGAGAACCAGATCAAGGCGCTGCGCGACTTCGTCGCGCAGGACGTCGACGTCATCGCGTTCTCGCCCGTCATCGAGACCGGCTGGGACGAGGTCCTGCAGGAGATCAAGGACTCCGGCATCCCGGTCGTCCTCGTCGACCGCACGGTCGACACCACGGTCGACGACCCGTACGTCACGTGGATCGGTGCCGACTTCAAGCAGGAGGGCACCACCGCCGGCGAGTGGGTCAAGGAGAACGCGCCCGACGCCAAGATCTTCGAGCTCCAGGGCACGCTCGGCTCGGGCGCACAGGTCGACCGCGAGGCCGGCTTCGGCGAGGTCGTCGGCGACCAGATCATCGGCAAGGCGTCCGGCAACTTCACGCGCGCCGAGGGCAAGACGGCCGTCGAGGCGGCCCTGCAGGCCTACCCCGACATGACGATGATCTTCACGCACAACGACGACATGGGCCTCGGCGCCATCGAGGCCATCGAGGCCGCGGGCAAGGTCCCCGGCAAGGACATCCAGATCGTGTCCGTCGACGGCGTCCGGGACGGCCTGCAGGCCCTCGTGGACAAGAAGTTCAACTACGTGGTCGAGTGCAACCCCGTGTTCGGGGACCAGCTCGCCGACCTCATCAAGAAGGTCGCCGACGGCGAGGACGTGCCGAAGGAGACCATCGTGATCGACAAGGCGTTCGACCAGACGATCACGCAGGCCGACGTGGACGCCCGCGCCTACTGACGCCCGCAGCACCGGCCCGGGCGGGGGACACCACCCGCCCGGGCCGGGCCCGTGCAGGCCCGCGCAGGAAGGACACCGATGTCCGCAGCACCCCCCGCACCCGTCGTGCAGATGACCGGGATCTCGATCGCGTTCCCGGGCGTCAAGGCGCTCGACGACGTCGCGTTCCGGCTCTTCCCGGGAGAGGTCCACGCCCTCATGGGCGAGAACGGCGCCGGCAAGTCGACGCTCATCAAGGCGCTCACCGGCGTCTACCAGATCGACTCCGGGCGCATCGAGGTCGACGGGCACGAGGTCCGCCTCGACGGCCCGAGCCAGGCGCAGGCCGCCGGGATCTCGACGGTCTACCAGGAGGTCAACCTCTGCGCGAACCTCACGGTGGCCGAGAACGTCATGCTCGGGCACGAGGTGCGCCACGGGCCGTTCATCGACTGGCGCGCGACGCGCCGCAAGGCCGCCGAGTACCTGCGGCGCCTGCACCTCGACGTCGACCCGCGCTCGATGCTGTCGTCGCACACCATCGCGGTGCAGCAGCTGTGCGCGATCGCGCGCGCGCTCGTCGTCGACGCCAAGGTGCTCGTGCTCGACGAGCCCACGTCGAGCCTCGACAACGCCGAGGTCGCCGAGCTGTTCCGCGTCGTGCGCAGCCTCAAGGACGACGGCGTCGCGGTCCTGTTCGTCTCGCACTTCCTCGACCAGATCTACGAGATCTCCGACCGCATCACGGTGCTGCGCAACGGGCGCCTCGTCGGCGAGCACATGGTCGCCGACCTGCCGCGCCGCGACCTCATCGCCGCGATGATCGGCAAGTCGGGCGACGCGCTCGCGGGCATCGAGGAGAAGGCGCGCTCGACCATCACGATCCACTCCGACCGCGAGGCGCCCTTCCTCACGGCCGTCGGCCTGGGCAAGAACGGCTCGGTGCAGCCGTTCGACGTCGACCTGTACGCGGGCGAGATCCTCGGCGTCGCGGGCCTGCTCGGGTCCGGGCGCACCGAGCTCGCGCGCCTGCTGTCCGGCGCCGACCGCCCCGACACGGGCGACGTGCGCGTGCAGAGCGCCCTGACCCGGCTGACGTCGCCGCTCGCGGCGCTCGCGCGCGGCATCGCGTACTCGACCGAGGACCGCAAGAAGGAGGGCATCGTCGGGGACCTCACGGTCCGCGAGAACATCGCGCTCGCGATGCAGGCCCGCCGCGGCACGTGGCGGCGCATCCCGCGCCGCCAGCTCGACGACGTCGTCGCCCGGTACATCACCGCGCTGCAGATCAGCCCGCCCAACCCGAACGCGCTCATCCGCAACCTGTCGGGCGGCAACCAGCAGAAGGTGCTGCTCGCGCGGTGGCTCGCCACGGCGCCGCGCCTGCTGATCCTCGACGAGCCGACGCGCGGCATCGACGTCGGCGCCAAGGCCGAGATCCAGAAGCTCGTCACCGAGCTCGCGCAGGACGGCATGTCCGTCGTCTTCATCTCCTCCGAGCTCGAGGAGGTGCTGCGGCTCAGCCAGCGGCTCGTCGTCATGCGGGACCGTCAGAAGGTCGACGAGCTCGTCAACGCCGACGACGTCACGACCGCCACCATCCTCGAGACCATCGCCGAGAGCGGAGCACGCGCATGAGCCCGACCACGGCCCCCGGCCAGCGCGCCGCCGGACCCGCCCGCGGGTCGCGCGGTGCCGACGTCTGGCGCGAGGTCACCCACCACGGCCTGTTCTGGCCCCTGCTCGCGCTCGTGCTGCTGATCCTCGCGTGCGGCGTCGCGAGCCCGGGGTTCCTCGACGTCACGGTCCGCGACGGCCACCTGTTCGGCCAGCTCGTCGACCTCATGCGCAACAGCGCGACGCCGCTGCTGCTCGCGCTCGGCATGTGCCTCGTCATCGCGACGGGTGGCATAGACCTGTCCGTCGGCGCGGTCATGGCGATCGCGCTCGCCGTGTCGCTCACGTACCTCGACAACGCCGCCGACCCGTCGGCGCCCGGCACCGTGCTCACCGCGGTGCTGCTGGGGCTCGCCGTGGGCGGCCTGGGCGGCATGTTCAACGGCGCGATGGTCGCCGGGCTCGGCATCCAGCCGTTCATCGCGACCATGATCCTCATGGTCGCCGGGCGCGGCATCGCGATGCTCATCACGCAGGGGCAGATCACGACGGTCACGAGCCCGCCGTTCAAGTCCATCGGGTCCGGGTTCGTGCTCGGCGTCCCGACGCCCGTCGTCATCGCCGTCGTCACGTTCGGGCTCGTCGTGCTGCTCGTGCGGCGCACCGCGCTCGGCATGTTCCTCGAGTCGATCGGCATCAACCGCGAGGCCAGCCGCCTCGCGGGCGTCCGCTCGCGGCGCACCACGTGGACCGTCTACGTCATCGCGGGCGTGCTCGCGGGCCTGGCGGGCCTCGTGTACGGCGCACCGACCATGGCGGCCGACGCCAACAACATCGGCCTCATGAAGGAGCTCGACGCGATCATGGTCGTCGTGCTCGGCGGCACCAAGCTCGACGGCGGCCGGTTCTACCTCGGCGGTCTGCTGGTCGGCGCGATGCTGCTCAGCACGCTCGAACGGGCCGTCATCATCTTCCAGCTCCCGTCGCAGACCACGCCGCTGTTCAAGGCGATCGTGCTCATCGCGGTCTGCGTCGCGGCGTCGCCGACGCTGCGCGCGATGCTGCGCGGGCGACGACGCGCCGACCGGTCGGACGCCCCGGCCGCCCCCGTCGAGACGACGTCCGCCCAGGAGGTGACGGCATGAGCACCGACGAGATGGTCCGGACCGACCGGCCGGCCGGCACGGTCGTGCACCGCGCGCGCCGCGCGCTGCGCGGGTTCGACCGCCGGTTCCTGCCCGTGCTCGGCACGGTCCTCACACTCGCGATCATGCTGGGCGTGGGGCAGGAGCGGTACTCCACCGAGCGCGTCGACTTCATCAGCATGAAGCTGCTGTCGAACCTGCTCGTCGACAACTCCTACCTGCTCGTGCTCGCCGTCGGCATGACGTTCGTGATCCTCACCGGCGGCATCGACCTGTCCGTCGGGGCCGTCGTGGCGCTGGTCGGGCTGTCGATCGCGGAGATGTTCACCGCGGGGCTGCCGCTCGTGGTCGTGCTGCCCGTGGCCGTGCTCATCGGCACGGCGTGCGGCCTGCTCATCGGCGTCATGGTGCAGGTGTTCGACATCCAACCGTTCATCGCGTCGCTCGCGGTCATGTTCCTGGCGCGCGGGCTCGCGAACGTCATCAGCGTCAACTCGCTCAAGATCGACGACGCCGAGTTCTCGGGCCTGGCCGCGTGGAGCCTGAAGTTCGGCGAGGGGCGCGACCTGTGGCGCATCAACGCGAGCATCCTCGTGGCGCTCGCGGTGCTGTTCATCGCGTTCCTCGTGCTGCACTACACGCGCTTCGGCCGGTCGGTGTACGGCCTGGGCGCGGGCGACGGGGGCGCGGCGGTCAACCTCATGGGCCTGCGCCCGGCGCGCACGCGCGTGTGGGTCTACGTCATCTCCGGCACGTGCGCCGGCATCGCGGGCGTGCTGTTCGCGCTCTACACGAAGTCCGGCTTCAACCTCACGGGCATCGGCATGGAGCTCGACGCGATCGCGGCCGTCGTCATCGGCGGGACGCTGCTGTCGGGCGGCGTCGGGTTCGTGCTCGGCACGGGCGCGGGCGTGCTCGTCTACGGGCTCATCCAGGTGCTCATCGCGCGCGAGGGCCTCGACTCGTGGTGGACCCGCGTGTTCATCGGCGTCGTGCTGCTCGCGTTCGTCGTGCTGCAGCGCGTGCTGGCGGTCCGGCGCCGCTGAGGGGCCGCGCCCGGACGTGCGACGCGTCGGCACCCCGAGGGGGTGCCGGCGCGTCGTGCTTCGAGCGTGTCGTGCTGTGATCTGTCGTGCCGTGCGTCGTCGCGCTGTGGGGCTGCCGTCGTGCCGCGGGCCGGGACGGCGGCGGGGCGCTGCCGCCCCGGTCGGTGGGACGAGCGGTCGACGAGACCGGGCTGAGTGCGTCGGCGTCGGGAGAAGACGACCTCGGCCCGGTCTCGTCGTGGCCACGTCCCAAGGTGCGGTCGCGTCACCGGGGAGGCGAGCGACCGGTCGGCCCACGGGTCGGATGCGCGGCGGCTGTGGACCTGGACCGGCTGCGAGCGGATGGCGGTTCTGGACGTGCGGCGGCTGCGCACCGGGCGATGGCGCCCGGACGTGCAGCGCGCCGTGCGGGGAGCGAGCGTCAGGCGTAGGCCGCGATCACGCGGGCGCCCGACGCGCTGCGGGCGCGGGCCACCGCGGCCGTGCTCGCCAGGACGCTGCCGACCGCCCACAGCGCGAGGGCCACGAC
>JAEYNO010000154.1 GCA_023412515.1 Actinomycetes bacterium | reverse complement strand
CGCCTGCGGGTCGCGCGCCAGCCGCCGGGCGATGCCGATGTGGCTCTGCGCGGCACGGGCCGCGACGTGCGCGGTGCGCGGGTCGGCACCGTCGCGCCGCACGAGGAGCTCGGCGACGGCGTCGACGGGCGGCACGCGCAGCCCCACGGACCGGCTGCGCGAGCGGATCGTGACGAGCACGTCCTCGGGGCTCGGCGCGCACAGCAGCCACACCGTGCGTTCGGGCGGCTCCTCGACGGCCTTGAGCAGCACGTTCGCGCTCTGGTCGTTGAACCGGTCGGCGTCCTCGACCACGATCACGCGCCAGCGGCCCTGCGACGGCGAGCGCTGCGCGAGCTCGACCAGCGGACGCGTCGCGTCGACCCGGATGAAGACGCCCTCGGTCGCGACGAACGTGACGTCGGGGTGCGCACCCGCGAGGGTCGTGGTGCACGCGTGGCACGTGCCGCAGCCGCCGCGCTCGCACTGCAGCGCCGCGGCGAACGCGCGCGCGGCGTTGGACCGCCCCGACCCCGGGGGGCCGGTGAGCAGCCACGCGTGCGTCATCGCCGACGGGTCCTCGACCGCGCGGCGCAGCACCGCGACCGCGGGCTCCTGCCCGACCAGGTCGTCCCAGACGCTCACGCGTCGCCCCCCAGCAGCGGCGCCAGCCGCTCGCGGACCTGCGCCGCGACGTCCTCGGCCGGCTGGGACGCGTCCAGCACGAGCCACCGGTCCGGGTCCTGGGCGGCGCGCGCGAGGAACGCGTCGCGCGTGCGGCGGTGGAAGTCGACGCCTGCGGACTCCAGCCGGTCGGGGTCGCCGGTGAGGCGCGCGAGCCCGACGGCCGGGTCGAGGTCGAGCAGCACCGTGACGTGCGGCAGCAGCCCGCGCGCGGCCCACAGCGACAGCCGCTCGACCTCGTCGGCACCGAGCCCGCGACCGGTGCCCTGGTACGCGACCGACGAGTCGAGGTAGCGGTCCGTCAGCACCACGGCGCCCCGCTCGAGCGCGGGGCGCACGAGCGACGCGACGTGGTGCGCGCGGTCCGCCGCGTACAGCAGCGCCTCGGTGCGCGGGTCGAGGTCCTCGCCGTGCAGGATCGCCTGCCGCAGCTCCAGGCCCAGCGGCGTGCCGCCCGGTTCGCGCGTGACGACGACCTCGCGACCGAGCGCGGCCAGGTGGTGGCCCAGCAGGGAGACCTGCGTCGACTTCCCGACGCCGTCGCCGCCCTCGAACGACACGAACAGCCCGGTCGGTCCGCCGCCGTGCGCGCGCGGGCGGTCGGCGGGCACCACACCCGGGTCGGCGGGCACGGCACCAGGGTCGGCGGGCACGGCACCAGGGTCGGGGGTCACGGCGTCAGGCTAGCCGCCGTCGCCGACACCTCCGGCACCGGCCGGGGTCGGCCGCCGTCCGGTCAGGCCGTCGGCTCGCCCGGGTAGGCGACGCCGACCTGGCGGCGGATCTCGTCCATCGTCGTCATGACGTCGAGCGTGCCCTGCCACGACATGCGCGGGCTCTCGGTGTCGCCGTCGGCGATGCGGCGCGCGACCTCGGCGGCCTCGTACTGCAGACCCCGCTGCGCGGGCTGGTCGAACGTCCACTCGCGGCCGTCGCGCCGCGCGAGGCGGAACGACGTGGGGGCGTAGAACGGTCCGGCGACGCGGATGTACCCCTCGGTGCCCGAGATCGACGACGTCGTCGGCGTCTTCGACCACAGCGTCGTGCTGAGCGTGGCCTGCGTGCCCTCGCCGTACTCGAGGACCATCGAGACCTGCCCGTCGACGCCCGTGGTGGTGAGCTGCCCGAACGCGTGCACCTGCGACGGCACGCCCAGGAAGTCGTGCGCCCACGCGACCGGGTACACGCCCAGGTCGAGCAGCGCCCCGCCCGCGAGCGCGGGGTCGTACAGGCGGCTCGCGGGGTCGAACGCGAAGAACTGCCCGTGGTCGGCGCGGATGTTGACGATGTCGCCGATCTCGCCCGAGTCGATCACCTGGTGCAGCGCGGCGACGTGCGGCAGGAACCGCGTCCACATCGCCTCCATGACGAACACGCCGGCCTCGCGCGCGGCGTCGAAGACCTCGCGCGCCTCGTCCGCGTTGCGCGTGAACGACTTCTCGACGAGCACGTGCTTGCCCGCCCGGATCGCGAGCAGCGCGTGCTCACGGTGCTCCGAGTGCGGCGTCGCCACGTACACCGCGTCGACCTGCTTGTCCTCGACGAGGTCGCGGTAGCCGACGTGGGTCGTGGGGATGCCGTGCGCGGTGGCGAACCGCTCGGCGCGGTCCTTGTTCCGCGAGCCGACCGCCACGAGCTGCGCGCGCGTGAACTCGCGCACGGAGTGGGCGAACTGGCTGGCGATGCCACCGGCACCGATGATGCCCCAGCGGATCGACGGGGCGGTGCGCGGGTCCTCGGTGCGAGCCATGACGCCCAACCTAGTGCCGCCACCGACTCGGTGCCGCGTGCACACGCGCCGGGTGCGGGTACCGGCACCCGGTGAGGGTGCCGGCACCGGGTGCCGGGTGGCCGGGTGCCGCGTGGCCGGGTGCCGCGTGGCCGGGTGCCGGGTGGCCGGGTGCCGGGTGCGCGGACCGGGTGCCGGTCCGGCTACCGGGTGCCCGTGCCAGGTGGCGAGTGCCAGGGGCCAGGGCCGTCCCGGCATCCGGGACGCAGCAGCTGCGACACCGGGTTCCCGGCCGAGCCCGCGCTCTGCGATGGGTGTCAGCCCGGTGTCGCGGCGCTGCCATCCCCTCGCGTGGACGGTGTCACGTGACGAGCGACCGCCTCGGCCACGCGACGGTGCCGCAGGTCGTCCGCCGTGAACCGCAGCAGGAGCGCCCCGGTGGCGACGATCGCGTTCTGCCGTGCCCGGTCCCGGTACAGCGCGTCGGGCGACCCGTGCGGCGTGGCGCCGTCGATCTCGGCCAGCAGCAGCCGACCGTCGTCGAGCCTTCACCCGAGGTCACCGCGTGCGACCACCCGTCCGCTGCCGTCGTGCACGGCGACCTGGAGGTCGTGCGGTGCGACACCGGCGTCACGGCACTGCAGCCGGGCGCGCGTCTCCAGCGGGGACTGCGCCCGCCCGTCGACGAGGTCCCACCAGCGGGCCACCCGCACGCTCCCCCGCCGCCCCCGGGCTCGGCGGCGGACGTCCTCGAGCTCGTCCTCCCGCACCAGCCGCCGATGGATCGCCGAGTCCAGCACCGCCACCGCGTGCTCCCGGTCCAGCGTCGGCACCGTCTGGACGAGCGCCGTCACCGGGTCGACGACCATCACCGGGCCGAGGCGCTCGACACGCTCGGGTACGCCGCAGCGCACGTGCACACCGCCACCCGGCGTGCGGTGCGTCCCGTCCAGCAGCGCGACCTCGGGACGGATCCGCACGGGAAGCCCCTCGACGCCGAGCAGTGCGAGCGCGCAGGCCCCGACGGCCACGCCGCGCGCACGGCCGACCGCCAGGACGCCTTGCCACGCCGCGCGACGGCGGGCACGGTCCCATCGGTCGACCTGCTGCCACGCCGGCACGCCCGCGGCGTCGAGCGCGGGGGCGAGGTCGTGCACGCCTCGGACGACACGCTCGAGGAGGCCGGCACGGCGCAGCGCACCTCGCCTCGCCGCACCGACTCCGACCGCGTCGCACTGCTCCGAGTCGACGAGTCCCTGCTGCTGGAGGGCCGTGCGCACGAGTCCCGGAGGAAGCGGTGCGGCGGTACGCATGGCGGCACTCGACCACGCGTCCGTCACGCCACGGGACGCCTCGCCCCGCACCGTGGACGGACAGCGGGACGCGACGCCTGGGGACGGCTCGGCGAACCGAGGAGCCAGACCGGAACACCGCCCCCACCGAGGGAGCGACCTCAGCACCACCCCCACCCAAGGAGACCGCCCGCGGCACCACCAAGAGGACCCACCGACGCGCCCGGCGGGACGGCGACCCCCACGCGTCTCGAGTCGTGGGACGCGCGCCGCACGAGACCGGGCTGACGTCGCGCAGGACGTCGATGAGCGCTCTACGCCCGGTCTCGTGACCGACCCGTCTCGCCGCCCGGGCACCGCACACCTGGTCACGGCGTCGAGGAAGCCACCATCGCCCGGTCACGACATCGCAGAGACCACCACGGACCCGGTCACGACGTCGAGCGACCACGACCGACCCGGTCACGACGTCGAGGTGCCACCACCGACCCGGTCGCTGCATCGAACGACCAGCACCGACGGCTGGCGGCAGCCGACTGCCTGACCGGCCACCGAGCCCGACGCGCACCCACGGGGTGCCGCCGAGGTCAGCCCTTGGCGGCCGACTTCTTCCGGGTGGTCGTCGTCTTGCGAGCCGTGCCGCGCTTCTTGGCGGGGCCGGCGGCGCGCTTCTCGGCCAGCAGCTCGACGGCCTGCTCGGGGGTGATCGACTCGGGCGTGACGTCGCGCGGGAGCGTGCGGTTGGTCTCGCCGTCGGTAACGTACGCGCCGAACCGGCCGTCCTTGACGACGATCGGCTTGCCGCTGGTCGGGTCGTCGCCGAGCTCGCGCAGCGGCGGGGTCGCGGTCTGGCCGCGGCCGCGCTTGGGCTGCGCGTAGATCGCGAGGGCCTCGTCGAGCGTGATCGTGAAGAGCTGCTCCTCGGACGCGAGCGTGCGCGAGTCGGTGCCCTTCTTGAGGTACGGCCCGTAACGGCCGTTCTGCGCGGTGATCTCGGCGCCCGACTCGGGGTCGACGCCGACCACGCGCGGCAGCGACAGCAGGCGCAGCGCGTCGTCCAGCGTGACGGTCGAGAGCTGCATCGACTTGAACAGCGACGCCGTGCGGGGCTTGGGCTGCGCGGCGAGCGCCTTCTTGCGCGCCGCGGCGGACAGGCCCGGGTCGAGCTCGGGCTCGGGCAGCACCTCGGTGACGTACGGACCGTAGCGGCCGTTGCGCGCGACGATCTGCGTGCCGGTGGTCGGGTCGGTGCCGAGCACCTGGTCGCCGTCGGGCTGCGTCTCGAGCAGCTCGCGCGCCTTGGCGACCGTGAGCTCGTCGGGCGCGAGGTCGTCGGGGACGGACGCGCGCAGCGGGTCGGCGTCGGGGCCGTCGCCGGGTGCCTCGAGGTACGGCCCGTACCGGCCGACGCGCAGCGTGATGCCGTCGCCGATGTCGATCGAGTTGACCTCGCGCGCGTCGATCTCGCCGAGGTTGTCGACCAGCCCGCGCAACCCCCCCGACTCCGGGGAGTCGGACCGGTCGCCGAAGTAGAAGTCCGTCAACCAGTCGACGCGCGCCTTCTGGCCCGCGGCGATCGCGTCGAGGTCCTCCTCCATGCCGGCCGTGAAGTTGTAGTCGACGAGCCGGTCGAAGTTCTCCTCGAGCAGCCGCGTCACCGCGAACGCGAGCCACGTCGGCACGAGCGCCTGCCCGCGGTTCGTCACGTAGCCGCGGTCCTGGATCACGCCGATCGTCGCGGCGTACGTCGACGGGCGGCCGATGCCGCGCTCCTCGAGCGCCTTGACCAGCGACGCCTCGGTGTAGCGCGGCGGCGGGGACGTGCGGTGGCCGTCGGCGGTGAGGTCGGACGCCGTGACGGGGTCGCCCTGCGCCATCTGCGGCAGGCGCGCGTCGTCGTTGCCGGCCGCGGCGCCGCCCTCGGCGTCGTCGTACCGCCCGCGGTCGCGGCCCTCCTCGTACGCCGCGAGGAACCCGCGGAACGTGATGACCGTGCCGGACGCGGAGAACACGGTCTCGACGGGGCCGTCGCCGGTGGTCGCGGTCGCGGCCAGGCGCACCGAGGCCGTCTGCCCGCGCGCGTCGGCCATCTGCGACGCGACCGTGCGCTTCCAGATGAGCTCGTACAGCTTGAACTGGTCGCCCGACAGCTCGCGCGCGACCTGGGCGGGCGTGCGGAAGTGGTCGCCCGCGGGGCGGATCGCCTCGTGCGCCTCCTGCGCGCCCTTCGCCTTCGACGTGTAGACCCGCGCCTTGTCGGGCACGTACTCGGCGCCGTACAGCTCGGCGGCCTGCCGGCGGGCCGCGTCGATCGCCTGGGCCGACAGCCCGGGCGAGTCGGTTCGCATGTAGGTGATGTAGCCGTTCTCGTACAGCGACTGCGCGGTGCGCATCGTCTGCCGCGACGCCATGCGCAGCTTGCGCGATGCCTCCTGCTGGAGCGTCGAGGTCGTGAACGGCGCGGCCGGGCGGCGCGTGTACGGCTTGGTCTCGAGCGACTGCACCGCGAACGCGGCGCCGTCGAGCCCGCTCACGAGCGCCGAGGCCCGCGCCTCGTCGAGCGCGACCGCGTCGCGCGTCTTCAGCTGCCCGCGGTCGTCGAAGTCGCGTCCCGACGCGACGCGCTGCCCGCCGACCCCCGTCAATCGCGCGGAGAACGTGGGCTCGGCCGCGTCGGCGACCGCGAACGTGCCGGTGACGTCCCAGTAGTCGGCGGGCACGAACGCCATGCGCTCGCGCTCGCGCTCGACCACGAGCCGCGTGGCGACCGACTGCACGCGCCCGGCGGACAGGCCCTGCCGGACCTTGCGCCACAGCACGGGGCTGACCTCGTACCCGTAGAGGCGGTCGAGGATGCGACGGGTCTCCTGCGCGTCGACGAGCCGCTCGTCGAGCTCGCGCGTGTTCTCCAGGGCCCGCGTGATCGCCTCGCGCGTGATCTCGTGGAACACCATGCGCTTGACGGGCACCTTGGGCTTGAGCTCGGCCAGCAGGTGCCAGGCGATGGCCTCGCCCTCGCGGTCCTCATCGGTCGCGAGGTAGAGCTCGTCGGACTCCTTGAGGAGCTTCTTGAGCTCGGCGACCTTCTTCTTCTTGTCCGCGTCGACCACGTAGTACGGCGTGAACCCGTTCTCGACGTCGACGGCGAACTTGCCGTACGGGCCCTTCTTCATGTCCGCGGGCAGCTCCGAGGGCTGCGGCAGGTCACGGATGTGGCCGACGGAGGCCTCGACGTCGTAGCCCTCGCCGAGGTAGCCGGCGATCGTGCGCGCCTTCGCGGGCGACTCCACGATGACGAGCTTGCGACCTGCGGGCATCTGACCGGCCTTCCGTGCCGTGGGTGGGTGGGCGGCGCGTCGCCGCGGCCGCCCGTACCGGGGGGACTCTACGTGCTGACGTCAAGCGGGAGTCTCGGCCCGCGCGCCGGCGACGTGCCGGAGCACGAGCATGAGCGCGAACGCCAGGCTGCACGCCGCGACGACCCCCGCGACACCCCCACCGTAGGCCAGCGTCTCGTCGGCGCGGGACGCGGCACCGGCGCGGTACGCCCACGTGCGGGTCAGGAGCACGGCCGCGACGCCGCCGGCGGCGACGCCGACCACGACGAGCCCGAGCGCGGTCCGGCGCGTGCGGGCGCGCCACGGGTCGGAGC
>JAEYNO010000380.1 GCA_023412515.1 Actinomycetes bacterium | reverse complement strand
CTCGTCGACCCCGCGACGGGGCGCCCGCCGGGCGACGCGGTCCGCGCCGCGGAGCGTGCGCTCGAGGGTGTCGTCGCCCACGGGCGCCGAGGGGCGCAGGCGCCCGCGACCACGTTGCTGGCGCTGCTCGCCTGGTGGCACGGGGACGGGGCGCGTGCAGGCGTGCTGGTCGAGCGGGCGGTCGCCGAGGACCCGGGCTACCGTCTCGCCCACCTGCTGCGCGGTGCGCTCGACGCGGGACTCGCGCCCGGGTGGGCGGCCCGTTGATCGCCACGCGCGGCGGGTCCGGTGCGCGCGGTCGTGGCACGTCCCGCGCTCCGGTAGCGTCACGCCCGAGGCCGCTGGGGTCCGGGAGGAGGATCGTCGATGGGGATCGTGGTCGGGTACCTGGCGACGCCGGAGGGTCGCGCCGCGCTGGACGCGGCCGTCGAGGAGGCGCGTCACCGGGATCTTCCGGTGGTGGTGGTGCTCAGCGTCCGCCCGGACGAGCCCGAGGAGCGTCGGACGGAGACGGCCGCCGCGCTGGCGCAGGTCCGCGACGAGCTCGACGCGCTCGGTGTCCGGCACGACGTGCGTCAGCTCGAGGGCGGCGACGTCGCCGACGACCTCATCGGGACCGCGGAGGAGGTCGGCGCACAGCTCGTGGTGCTGGGGCTGCGGCGTCGCAGCCCCGTCGGCAAGCTCATCCTCGGGTCGAACGCGCAGCGCGTGCTGTTCGACGCGCCGTGCCCGGTGCTGACGGTGAAGCCCGCCGGCTGACGGCGGCCACGCAGGCGAGCCCGCGCCGGACAGGTTCCCGCAGGCGGGAATTCGGCGACCCGCCGCGACGTTGTGACGGATCGACCCCCGAGGAACGTGCGCCGCGCCGCGGCGCGCGTCGTCGCGCGCGGCGATGCCCCGCGGGTCGGTACAATATCCGTCTGTCTCCCGGTTCTTCGGACTCCCCCCGGATCCGGTTGCCGCGCTGACGAAAGGTCGTTCGTGACGTCCCAGACCCCCCACCCCGCACTTCCGCGCGAGTTCCAGCACCCTGCGCTGCAGGAGTTGGTCATGCGTGGGCGGACCAACGGCAGCGTCGACACCGCCGCGGTGCGTGCGGCCTGCGAGGCCGCCGGTGTCGAGGGCCCCAAGCGGCTGCGGGCCGTCGTCCGCGGGCTCGGCACGGCGGGCGTCGAGGTGGCCGACCTCGGGAACGCCGGCCGCGCGGTCGCAGCCACGAGCGCGAAGTCGCGTCCGGCCGCCAAGGCGTCCCTCGGTGACGGCGCGGCCCCCGCCAAGGCGTCGCGACCCGCTGCCAAGACCACGAAGGCCGCGCCCGCGAAGGCGAAGGCCGCCCCGGCCAAGGCGTCGAAGGCCACCGAGGCGCCCGACGACGAGGTGGACGAGGACGTCGAGGTCGACGAGGCCGAGCTCGAGGACGTCGACGCCACCGACGTCGAGGAGACGGACGACGCGACCGACGGCGACGAGTCGACCGAGGACGACGCCGACACCGACGGTGCCAAGAAGACCGCGTCGACCGCGACGACGAAGAGCGACGAGTCGGAGGACACCGGTTTCGTCTACTCGGACGCCGACGACGACGACGCCCCGGCGCAGCAGGTCGTCACCGCGGGCGCCACGGCCGACCCGGTCAAGGACTACCTCAAGCAGATCGGCAAGGTCGCGCTGCTGAACGCCGAGCAGGAGGTCGAGCTCGCCAAGCGGATCGAGGCCGGTCTCTTCGCCGAGGAGAAGCTGTCGGAGATCCGCGACAGCATCGAGCCGAAGCTCCGCCGTGAGCTCGAGTGGATCGCGCAGGACGGCCGGCGCGCCAAGAACCACCTGCTCGAGGCCAACCTGCGGCTCGTGGTGTCCCTCGCCAAGCGCTACACGGGCCGCGGGATGCTCTTCCTGGACCTCATCCAGGAGGGCAACCTCGGTCTGATCCGTGCGGTCGAGAAGTTCGACTACACCAAGGGCTACAAGTTCTCGACCTACGCCACCTGGTGGATCCGGCAGGCGATCACGCGTGCCATGGCCGACCAGGCCCGCACCATCCGCATCCCGGTGCACATGGTCGAGGTCATCAACAAGCTCGCGCGCGTGCAGCGGCAGATGCTCCAGGACCTGGGCCGCGAGCCCACGCCCGAGGAGCTCGCCAAGGAGCTCGACATGACGCCCGAGAAGGTCGTCGAGGTCCAGAAGTACGGCCGCGAGCCGATCTCGCTGCACACCCCGCTCGGCGAGGACGGCGACAGCGAGTTCGGCGACCTCATCGAGGACTCCGAGGCGGTCGTGCCCGCCGACGCGGTGAGCTTCACGCTCCTGCAGGAGCAGCTGCACCAGGTCCTCGACACGCTCTCCGAGCGCGAGGCCGGTGTCGTGTCCATGCGGTTCGGCCTCACCGACGGCCAGCCCAAGACCCTCGACGAGATCGGCAAGGTCTACGGCGTGACGCGTGAGCGCATCCGGCAGATCGAGTCGAAGACCATGTCGAAGCTGCGGCACCCGTCGCGTTCGCAGGTCCTGCGCGACTACCTCGACTGAGCCGCCCGCCCCGGCAGGGGCCGACGGCACGGCGTTCCGACGGCCGCCGCACCCACCGGTGCGGCGGCCGTCGTGCGTCTCGACGACCCGTCAGCCGCCGCCGACGCCGAGCGTCAGGGTGTCGTGGGCCGTCTGCTTCGCGAAGTCGCCCGACCCCGGCTGCGCGCGCTGCAGCACCTCGTAGGTGAGGTCGAGGCGGATCGACCGGGTCGCGGGGTCCACCGCGCCGATCGAGAACGACGTCGAGTACGAGTACGGGTCCGACATGAGATAACCCGGTGTGATCGACGACGCGTCCTCGAACGCCGCCGGGCTCTCGAGCGCCGCCCCCGAGGCGTCCAGCGCGGTCGGGACCGCGCGCAGCCGCTGCAGGTAGATCTCGGAGCCGCCCGGCTCGGACGCCGTCACGGACAACGACACGGGCTTCGTGGCGCCCGCGGTCCACTGCGCCGCGGCCAGGTCGGTCCAGTAGTCCACCGCGAGCGTCGCCGCACCGGCGGTCAGGCTCCGGCTCGTGTTGCCGCCCGCGAGGTCACCCGTCGCGACCGCGTCCGCCGACGGCGACGCCTCGGGCGAGGCCGTGGCCGTCGACGTGCCGTCGGGCGTCGAGCTCGCGGTGCCGGACGGCTCCGCCCGTTCCCAGGGCGGCGTCCCGCACCCGACCAGCAGCACCACCGTCGTCAGCACGACCGCACCAGCGCCCGTGCGCCTGCGCATCCCTGTACGTCGCAACGTTGCCCCCCGGACGTCGCACACGGATCTCTCAGCAGATCCTTGGACGACCTTAGCGTGACCCGAGGAGGTCGCAGAGGTGGACGCGGCATCGTCGTGGACGTCGAGAGAGAAGGACGACGGAGGACGAACGATGACGACCACGACACTGACCCGCCCGGCCGAGGACGTCGAGCAGGGCGAGCAGCACGGCACGGATCTCGTGCGGTACGCGTTCCGTGCCGACGAGCTCGTCGCCGCCGCGCCGCGGCCCACCGCGCGCATCGGCGCCGTCATCCCCGCATACAACGAGGCCGGGACGATCAAGCGCGTGCTGCGCGGGCTGCTCGCGCAGACCCGGCTCCCGGACGCGATCCACGTGGTCGTGAACAACACGACCGACCGCACGTTCAAGATCGCGGGCAAGCTCGCCGGCGAGCACGTGGTGCGACGCGCCGGACGCGAGCAGACGACCACGGTGTACGTGCACGACATCGGCACCAACCGCGACAAGAAGGTCGGCGCCCTCAACTACGGCTTCCAGCTCGTGCAGGACATGGACCTGCTGCTCGGGGTCGACGGCGACACCGTCATGGAGCGCACCGCGCTCGCGGAGCTCGAGGCCGAGATCCTGTCGGACCCGCGCATCGGCGGGATCTCCGCGGTCTACACGGTCGACAACCGGAACGTCCGCAACCCGCTCGCGACGCTGCTGCTCACCGGGCAGCGCGCGCAGTTCGCGGCGTTCAACATGCAGAACATGGTCCGTGGCCGCAACATGGCCGTGCTCGGCGGTCAGGCCAGCCTGTTCCGGGTGAGCGCGCTGCGCGAGGTCATGGCGGCGTACCACCAGGCCGCGCCGTGGGTGAGCGACTCCGAGGTCGAGGACTCGCTGCTCAGCCTGCAGATCAAGAACGTCGGCTACTCGACCAAGATCAGCGCCACCGCGCGCGCCGAGGTCGGCGGCATGACGACGCTGCGTGCGCTCGACGGCCAGCAGGTCAAGTGGAACTACGGGGCGATCGACCTCATGTGGCCCGGGCAGCGCGGCGACACGCGCGGCCAGCCGCTGCACCCCAACCTGCGGCTGCGCTGGCTGGAGAACCTCGGGATGGTCGTCAACGCGAGCACCCGCATCCTCTTCCTGCTGCTGCTGGCCGCGTCGCTCAGCATCCACGCGTTCGTCTTCAGCCCGCTGTGGCTGATCCCGCCGGTGCTCGCGGTCGCGCTCAACGTGCGCATCGCGCGGTCCATGCAGGACCGCACGTGGCGCGACGTGCTCTACGCCGCGACCCTCGTGCCGGCCGAGCTCTACATGTGGGTCCGCATCGGCCACTTCGTGCGGGCGTGGACCAAGTTCGCGACGCGCTCGCGCACCGACAACTGGGCGGCGCAGGCGCGCGCCGAGCGCGGCGCCGGCTGGGCGTACCTCAGCCCGCTGCTCGTCGCCGTCGCCGGCGTCGCGGCGTGCGCGTGGGTGTGGGTGTCGCTGCCGATGATCGCGCGCACGAGCCTGCTGTGGGTCGGCTGGCCGCTGCTCGCCGTCGTGACGATCGCGCAGAGCGTGTTCATGCTCGCCCGCCTCGTGCGGCCCCAGTACGGGTACCGGGTGTGAGCGGGTTGCTGACCTCGACGCGATGGCGCGAGCTGGCCGACGACCTGCCCGAGGCGCCCGGCGCGGTGCGTGAGCTCGTCGTGCGGTACCTCGAGCTGCTGCCGCTGCGGACCCTGGCGCTCACGCGGGCGGTGCACGCCGGCGACGCCGTGGCCGTCCGCACCGCGGCGCTGTCCCTCCACGTCGGCAGCGCGATGGTCGGCGCCCTGCGTCTGGCTGACCGGTGCCGCGCGGTCGAGCGGCACGTCGGCACGCAGGGGTGCGACCAGGACGCGGTCCGTGCGGCCGAGGCGGTCCGCGAGGTCGCCGAGGCCACGGGCCGGGTCCTGGTCGCGCTGCTACGCCGGTGCGACGAACTTGTAGCCCACGCCCCGGACGGTCTGGATCCAGCGCGGTGAGCCGCCGTCGTCGCCCAGCTTGCGCCGCAGGTTGACCATGTGGACCTCGAGGCTGCGTCGCTCGGCGTCGCTGACGAAGACGCCCACGTCGTACTCCTCGCCGCGCAGGGCGCGGACCAGGTCGTCCTTGGGCACGACGCGACCGGTCCGCTCCGCGAGCGTCGTGAGCAGGTCGAACTCGCTGCGCGTCAGGTGGACCTCCGTGCCGTCGACGGTGACGGCGTGCGCGTCGAGGTCCACGACGAGCGGGCCGTGCTCGACGCGCCGGTGGTCGTCCGCCCCGTCGGCCTCGGTCCCCGGCGCCGACGGCGGCGGGGGAGCGCTCCCGGCGCCGACCTGGCGCGTGCGCGGCCGGCGCAGCAGCGCCTCGATCCGTGCGCGGAGCTCGCGGGCCCGGAACGGCTTGACCTGGTAGTCGTCGGCGCCCGCGTCGAGCCCCATGAGCACGTCGATCTCGTCGGGCAGCGCCGTGAGCATGACGACGTACGTGTCGCTGAAGCCGCGGATGCGGCGCACGACCTCGTAGCCGTCGATGTCGGGCAGGTTGACGTCGACGGTCGTGACGATCGGGTCGTGGCGCCGCACGGCCTCGACCGCGGTGGCGCCGTCCGCCGCCGCGTGGACCGTGAAGCCGGCCTGGCGCAGCACCGTGACGAGCAGCTGGCGGATGTCGTCGTCGTCCTCGACGACGACGGCCGTGCGTGACGCCCCCTGGTCGGCCATGACGGCACGTTAGCAACGTCACAGCGGGTGCGTCGGGTGGGACGACGAGGGCCCCGGACCGTGCGGTCCGGGGCCCTCGTGGTCGGGTGCTGCCGTCAGCGGGCCGCGCCCGCCCCGGCGCCGTGCTCGGCGAGGAGGCGGTCGGTCTCGTCCTGGACGTGCGTGGCGACCGCGGCGAACTTCGGTGCGTGCTCGCGCGCGTGGTGCGCGCAGAACAGCAGCTCGCCGACGGGGAGCACGACGCGGACGTACGCCTGGGCACCACAGCGGTCGCAGCGGTCGGCAGCCGTCAGCGGGGTCGTGGAATCGATCGTCGTCCCTGTCACGTCTCCATACAACCACCCGATCCCGGGTTCCATGCCACCGGGAGGGCGCGGTTCGCTGTCTGCGTACAAGATCGTGACACGGCGTCACGTGATCGTGATCTGCGCGCACCGCGGCGTCACACGCACGACACGCGGCACCGGCCGTGCGGGCGCCCGGCATGGCGCCGCGGGGGGTGTCCGTTCCCGCGACTACCATCGGCGCCGTGACGACGACCTCCTCCCCGTCCGGCTACACCGCTCGGCACCTGTCGGTGCTCGAGGGGCTCGAGGCGGTGCGCAAGCGCCCCGGCATGTACATCGGCACGACCGACAGCCGCGGCCTCATGCACTGCCTGTGGGAGATCATCGACAACTCTGTCGACGAGGCCCTCGCCGGGCACGGCGACCGGATCGACATCGTGCTGCACGCCGACTCGTCGGTGGAGGTGCGCGACAACGGCCGTGGCGTGCCCGTCGACGTCGAGCCCAAGACGGGCCTGACGGGTGTCGAGGTCGTGTTCACCAAGCTGCACGCGGGCGGCAAGTTCGGCGGCGGCTCGTACGGCGCGTCGGGCGGTCTGCACGGCGTGGGCGCGTCCGTGGTCAACGCGTTGTCCTCGCGCCTCGACGTCGAGGTCGACCGCGGCGGCAAGACCTACCGCATGACGTTCCACCGCGGCGAGCCGGGCGTGTTCGACGACCGCGACGGCGCGAGCCCCGAGTCGCCCTTCGAGCCGTTCGTCTCGGGGTCCGAGCTCGCGGTCGTGGGCAAGGTCGCCAAGGGGCGCACCGGCACGCGCGTGCGCTACTGGGCTGACCGGCAGATCTTCCCGAAGACCGCCGTGTTCTCCTACGACGAGCTCGTGACGCGCGCGCGGCAGACCAGCTTCCTGGTCCCCGGTCTCGCGATCACGGTGCGTGACGAGCGCCGCATCCCCGGGACCCCCGGGCAGGACGGCCCGCACGAGGAGACGTTCCTGCACTCGGGCGGCGTCGTCGACTTCGTCGACCACCTCGCGCCCGACGCGCCCGTCACCGACGTCTGGCACCTGACGGGCGAGGGGACGTTCACCGAGACCGTGCCCGTGCTCGACGACCGCGGCCACATGACGCCGCAGGACGTCGCGCGCACGTGCGAGGTCGACGTCGCGCTGCGCTGGGGCACGGGCTACGCGACCGAGGCGCGCTCGTTCGTCAACATCATCGCGACGCCGAAGGGCGGCACGCACCTCGCCGGCTTCGAGGCCGGGCTGCTCAAGACGCTGCGCGCGCAGGTCGCCGCGAACGCGCGGCGGCTGAAGATCTCCGCGAAGGACTCGGCGAGCGAGCGCATCGAGAAGGAGGACGTGCTCGCCGGCATGACGGCCGTCGTCACGGTCCGCCTGGCCGAGCCGCAGTTCGAGGGCCAGACCAAGGAGGTGCTCGGCACCGGGCCCGTGCGCGGCATCGTCGCGCGGGTCGTCGAGCAGGAGCTGACGGCGATCTTCGGGTCGTCGAAGCGTGAGCACAAGGCGCACTCGGCGCTGCTGCTCGACAAGGTCGTGGGGGAGATGCGCGCGCGCGTGTCGGCGCGCAAGCAGAAGGAGATCTCGCGCCGCAAGAACGCGCTCGAGTCGTCGTCGCTGCCCGCGAAGCTCGCGGACTGCCGCATCGACGACGTCGAGCGCAGCGAGCTGTTCATCGTCGAGGGCGACAGCGCCCTCGGTACCGCGAAGCTCGCGCGCAGCTCCGACTTCCAGGCGCTGCTGCCGATCCGCGGCAAGATCCTCAACGTCCAGAAGGCGTCGGTCGGCGACATGCTGAAGAACGCCGAGTGCGCGTCGATCATCCAGGTCGTGGGCGCCGGGTCGGGGCGCACGTTCGACCTCGAGGCCGCGCGCTACGGCAAGATCGTGCTGATGACGGACGCCGACGTCGACGGCGCGCACATCCGCACGCTGCTGCTGACGCTGTTCTTCCGGTACATGCGGCCGCTCGTCGAGGCGGGGCGCGTGTACGCCGCCGTGCCGCCGCTGCACCGCATCGAGGTGATCGGCGCGGGGTCGCGCAAGAACGAGTACGTCTACACGTACTCCGAGGCCGAGCTCGCGGCGACGCTCAAGAAGCTCGACCGCTCGGGGCGCCGGTACAAGGACGACATCCAGCGGTACAAGGGCCTGGGGGAGATGGACGCCGACCAGCTCGCCGAGACGACCATGGACCCGCGCCACCGGACGCTGCGCCGCGTGCGCGTCGGCGAGGCCGAGCAGGCCGCCGCCCAGGTCGAGAAGGTCTTCGAGCTGCTCATGGGCTCCGACGTCGCGCCGCGCAAGGACTTCATCGTCGCCAACGCTCACGTCCTCGACTCGTCGCGCATCGACGCCTGACCTGCGCCGACACACGGCATCGCCGGTTTCCGGTTGGTCGCGCGGCGCCGGGCGCGTCACGCTGGACCCATGACCGACACGCTCGCCCCGATCGCCGTCCGCGTCGCACCGCCGGCCGACGTCCCGCTGCCCGCCGCCGAGATCGGTCTGACGTGGCGCGCCGTGGCGCCGGCAGACGTCGAGGCCGTCACGGCGCTCATGGTCCGCGGGCAGGAGGCCGACGGGCTGCCGTACCGCACGTCGCCCGCCGAGGTCGCGCAGGAGCTCGAGGGGGACTGGCGCGACCTCGCGCACGACACGCTGCTCGGGCTCGACGACGCCGGGACGCCCCGCGCCGTCGCGCGCGTCGACACGTCGCCGGGTGACCGGCGCGTCGTGCGCGCGTTCGTCGAGGGCGCGGTCGACCCGGTGTGGCGCGGGCGGGGGATCGGCCGCGCGCTCGTCGCGTGGGCGCAGGCCCGCGCACGCCAGGTGCTCGCGGCGTCCGGCAAGGAGCTGCCCGCGCGCATCGTGACGTTCGTCGACGACGCGACGCCGGACGCCGTGCGCCTGTACCGCGCGGCAGGGTTCGCGCCCATCCGCTACTACACGCACATGCGCCGCCCGCTCGACGTCGCGCTGCCCGACGTCCCGGACGTCGACGGGCTGCGCGTGGTCCCCTGGGCGCCCGAGCTCGACGACGCCGTGCGGCTCACCCACAACGAGGTGTTCGCCGACCACTGGGGCTCCGAGCCCCGCACGCCCGAGCAGTGGGCGCGCTCGAAGGCGATGTTCGCGCCGACGTGGTCGTTCGTCGCGCTCGACGACGCCGGCGAGGTGGTCGGGTACGCGGTCTCGGGTCGCTACGAGGAGGACTGGCCGGCGGCCGGGTACCCCTCGGGGTACACCGAGCTGCTGGGCGTGCGGCGCGAGTGGCGCGGACGACGCGTCGCGGTCGCGCTGCTCACCGCGGCGATGCGCGCGTACGCCGCGGACGGCATGCGGTACGCCGAGCTCGAGGTCGACACCGCGAACCCGTCGGGCGCCCACGGGCTGTACGCGGACCTCGGCTACGAGGTCGCGCACTCCTCGACGATGCTCTCGATCGAGCTGTGACGTAGGTCCTGCACACCCCCGCGGCAGGTCCGTGCCGCGCGGCCGCGGTGTCCGGTTAGGGTCTGTGCCCATGACCGACGTGCTCGACCTGCAGGACGTGACGATCCGCCGGGGTGCGACGACGATCCTCGAAGAGCTGTCGTGGCGGGTCCAGGACGGCGAGCGGTGGGTCGTGCTGGGGCGCAACGGTGCCGGCAAGACGACGCTGCTGCAGGTCGCCTCGGGGCGCATGCACCCGACGTCGGGCGTCGCGTCGCTGCTGGGGCAGCGGCTGGGCGCCACGGACGTGTTCGAGCTGCGCCCGCGCATCGGCCTCGCGAGCGCGGCGCTCGCCGACCGGATCCCGTCGGGCGAGACCGTGCGCGACGTCGTGCTGACCGCGGCGTACGGCGTGACGGGCCGGTGGCGCGAGTCCTACGAGGAGGTCGACGAGGCGCGCGCCGCCGACCTGCTCGCTGCGTTCGGCGTCGCGCACCTCGGCGACCGCTGGTTCGGCACGCTGTCCGAGGGCGAGCGCAAGCGCGTGCAGATCGCGCGGGCGCTGATGAGCGACCCGGAGCTGCTGCTGCTCGACGAGCCCGCGGCCGGTCTCGACCTCGGTGGCCGCGAGGAGCTGGTGGGTGCGCTGGCCGAGCTCGCGCGGGACCGTCGATCGCCCGCGCTCGTGCTCGTGACGCACCACGTCGAGGAGATCCCGCAGGGGTTCACGCACCTGCTGCTGCTGCGGGCCGGCCGGGTGTTCGCGGCGGGACCGATCGACGAGGTGCTCACGGCCGACAACCTGTCCGGCACGTTCGACGTGCCGCTGAGCCTCGACCGGCAGGACGGCCGTTGGTCGGCGCACGCGACCGACCGCGCTGCACGCTGAACTGCGCCTTCGACCCACGGGATCGCAAAGCGGTCGCATAGGATCGTCGCAGGACGACCAGCGGAGGTGACGGCCATGGGATGGCTCTGGTGGGTCGGTGGCGGGCTCGTGCTGGGCATCCTCGAGATGCTCTCTCTCGACCTCGTCCTCATCATGCTCGCCGGCGGGGCGCTCGCCGGAGCGGCCGCGTACGCGCTCGGGGCGCCGCTCGCCGTGCAGATCCTCGTCGCCGGCATCACCGCGGTGGTGCTGCTGCTGACGCTGCGGCCGTGGCTCCTGCGGCACCTCAAGGGCAGGGTCGACCTGCCCGAGACCAACGCGGCCGCGCTGGTCGGGCGGCCGGCGGTCGTCGTCTCGACGGTCGACGGCACGACGGGCCGGGTCAAGCTCGCGGGCGAGGTGTGGAGCGCGCGGACCGCGGACGGCGGCACGCTGCCGGCCGGCGCCGCGGTCTCGGTGACGCGCATCGACGGCGCGACGGCCGTGGTCAGCCCGTTGCCGGCGACCGCCGGCGGCCCCGCGGCCACCGGCCCGGCGCCCGCCTGACGCACCCGTCCGACAGACAACCGACCCGCGCCGCGGGTCACCGTGGTCGCCCCGGAACGGGCGGCGGAACCTAGCGGAGGTCTCATGAACGACAGCCCGCCCGTGGGCCAGGTCGCGTTGATCGTCGTCCTCGTGCTCGTCCTGATCTTCGTGATCGTCGCGCTCGTGCGCGCGGTGCGCATCGTGCCGCAGGCGGTCGCGATCATCGTCGAGCGGCTCGGCCGGTACAACAAGACGCTCGACGCCGGTCTGCACCTGCTGATCCCGTTCGTCGACCGCGTGCGCGCGAACGTCGACCTGCGCGAGCAGGTCGTGTCGTTCCCGCCGCAGCCCGTGATCACGTCCGACAACCTCGTCGTGAGCATCGACACGGTCATCTACTTCCAGGTGACGTCGCCGAAGGACGCGGTCTACGAGATCGCCAACTACATCACCGGCATCGAGCAGCTCACCGTGACGACGCTGCGCAACGTCATCGGGTCGATGGACCTCGAGCAGACCCTGACGAGCCGTGACCAGATCAACGGTCAGCTGCGCGGCGTGCTCGACGAGGCGACCGGCAAGTGGGGCATCCGCGTCAACCGCGTCGAGCTCAAGGCGATCGACCCGCCCGCGTCGGTGCAGGGCTCGATGGAGCAGCAGATGCGTGCCGAGCGCGACCGTCGTGCCGCGATCCTCACGGCCGAGGGCGTCAAGCAGTCCGCGATCCTCACGGCCGAGGGCGAGAAGCAGTCGGCGATCCTGCGGGCCGAGGGTGAGGCCCAGTCGGCGATCCTGCGGGCCGAGGGTGAGGCGCGCGCGATCCTCCAGGTGTTCGACGCGGTGCACCGCGGCGACGCCGACCCCAAGCTGCTGGCGTACCAGTACCTGCAGACGCTGCCGAAGATCGCGTCGAGCCCGTCGAACAAGATGTGGTTCCTGCCGGCCGAGCTCAGCGGTGCGCTGGGCTGGCTGTCGAAGGGCTTCGCGGGCGGTGGCCCGTCCGACGGCGAGTACCCGACGCGCGCGGCGGGTCAGTCGCCGATCGCGGAGGGTGACCTGCCCCCGGTCTCGCTGACCGACCCGAGCGAGGCGCTCGCGGAGGCGCGGCGCGAGTCGGCCGCGGCGACCGCGGACGCGACGAGCGCGGGCACGCTCTCGGGCGTGCCGTTCGACCCGTCGGCCGAGCGCGGGCAGCGCCCGGGGACGGGCCC
>JAEYNO010000378.1 GCA_023412515.1 Actinomycetes bacterium | reverse complement strand
GCTCGGAGGTGAAGGCGCGGGCCGCGAGCGCGGGCACCGACAGGTCCTCGTCGAGGTGCTCGACCATCCACGCGAGCAGCGGCGCGAGCGTGTCGGCCTGCGGCGGCAGCGGGGTCTCGACGTACTGGGCCTGGCCGCCGTCGCGCTGCGGGGGCACGACCATGCGCCGCGCGACGCTCGCGGCGGCGGCCGCACCGAGCTCGCGGCGCACGAGGTGCAGGCACGCGTCGATCCCGGCGGCGGTGCCGGCGCCGGTGATGACGCGGTCGTCCTCGACGAACAGCACGTCGGGGTCGACCGTCGTCGCGGGGAAGCGTGCCGCGAGCGCGGCGGCGTGCATCCAGTGGGTGGTGCTGCGGCGCCCGTCGAGCAGGCCGGCCTCCCCCAGCGCGAACGCGCCGCTGCAGATGCTCAGGATCCAGGCTCCGCGCGCGTGCGCGGCACGCAGCGCGTCGAGGACGTCGTCGGGGAGGTCGGCGGGCGGCACGCCGTAGGCGGGCACGACGACGAGGTCGACGTCGCGCGTGGCCTCCAGGCCGTGCTCGACGACGATCGAGAACCCGGACTTGGTCGGCAGGGTCGCGCCGGCCCGCGGGCCGCAGACCCGGAAGTCGAACACGGGCCCGCCGGTGTCGGAGCGGTCGATGCCGAAGACCTCGCACGCGGTGCCGAGCTCGAAGGCGGCGGCGTTCGGGAGCGCGAGGACGGCGACGGAGCGGAGCACGCCACCACCGTCGCACGCTTCTGGCAGGATCTCAATGGTCGACGGCACTTCTGCCACTCGTGGCTGCATCCCGTCAGGCGCAGAGTTTCTGCCATGAACCTCGTCCTGCTCCTGCTGGCCCTCGTCGCCTTCACCGCCTGGATCGCGTGGCTCGTCGTGCTCGTGCGTCGCGACGGCCTCGGCGACCGCGAGCCGCCGCGCTCCCACCCCGCCGGGGACGACGCCGGCACCCCCGCGCCGCACACGCACGTCGGTGCGCGCTGAGCGCCGCGACACCACGTGCGCCGAGCACCGCGTCACCCACGTGCCGCACGACACGTCCGCCGCCCCGCCGCGATGACCACGCCGACGCCCCGACGGCCTGCGAGACTGTCGGCAGCGCCGGACCGGCCGGCGCTGCGGCACGGGCAGGAGTGATGGCGTGGGTGAGCTGCGGCTCGCGATCGTCGGCGACGAGCTGGTCGCCGGCGCGGGCGACCCCAAGGGCCTGGGCTGGGTGGGCCGCGTCGCCGCCCGCACACCGCTGCCCGACCCGCCGACGGTCATGACGCTCGCCGTGCCCGGCGAGACCTCCACCGACCTGGGCGGCCGCTGGGACGCCGAGGTCTCGCGCCGGCTCGCGCCCGAGGCCGACAACCGCCTGGTCGTCGCGCTCGGCCGCGCCGACGTGGCCGCGGGCCTCTCGCTCGCGCGCAGCCGGCTCAACCTCGCCAACGTGCTCGACGTGGCCGAGCAGCGCCGCATGCCGGCGTTCGTCGTCGGGCCGCCCCCCGGCGACCCCGCCGACGGCGACAAGCTCGCCGAGCTGTCGGTCGCGCTCGGCGACGTCGCGGCGCGGCGCCGCGTGCCCTACGTCGACATGTACTCCCCCCTGGCCGCGCACGACCAGTGGCTCGCCGACATGGCGGTCTCACCCCGGTACCTGCCCGGTCAGGCCGGTTACGGCCTCATGGCGTGGCTCGTGCTGCACACCGGGTGGCACCAGTGGCTGGGCCTGCCGGATGACGCAGCCTGACGCACCACCCGACCCCGCCCGCACCCCGACCGACTCCCTGCCGCCCGCACGGCACCCGGTCACGGCCTGGCGCGCCGCCCTCGACGTGTGCGTCCGGACCGCCGTCGTCCTGCTGGCACCCGCCGGGCTCGCGCTCGCGTGGTTCGCGGCGAACCTGCCGGCGCCGGAGGAACGCCTCGGGCTGGGCACGGGCGTCCGCATCGTCGCCCTCGCCTACGCGGTGCACGTCGCGGCGACGTTCCTGCTCGGCTGGCCCGCGGGCACGCTCACCGCGCACCTGGTGCGCCACCGGAGCTCCGAGACCGCGCACGTGCTGGCGTTCGCCGCCTGCGGCGCGGCGCTGGGCGTGCTCACGCCCCTGCTGCTGACAGCCCTCGTGGAGCGCTCCTCGGTGACCCTGGCCCTCGGGATGGCGACGGTGCTCGCGGTGGTCTACTGCCCGGTCGGTGCGGCGGTCGGGGCCGCCGCGCGCGCCTGGAGCGGCTGGGCGCACCGGCGGCGACGTCGCGCGTCGCCGCCGGTGCCGTCGCCCTGACGACGGGGGCGGCGCACCTCAGCGCAACGTCGCGCGCATCGTGCGCAGCGCCGTGTCGAGCACCGTGCGCAGCGTCTCGACCGTGAGCGCGTCGACCCCGCCCGCCGCGTCCGCGCGGCGTAGGTCGGCACGGACCTCGTCGCCGAACCGACGGACCATCACCTCCGCCTCGACGCGCCGCCCGTGCGACGCCACGCGGTCGCGGTCGGGCGCACCGGGCTGCGGCGCCGCCGCGTCCCGGGCGCGCTGGGCCGCCGACGCGAGGTCGGCGCGCAGCCCGCGCATGGCCGAGCGGACGTCGTCGCGCACCTGCGTGGCGTGCTCGCGCACGGTCTCGGCGATCTCCGCCTCGAGGTGCGCGAGCTCGCCGCGACGCTCGTCGAGCTCCGCGCGACCCGCGGCGGTGAGCGTGTACGTGGCCTTGCGACCCTCGTCGGACCGCTCCACGAGCCCCTCCTCCTCGAGCCGCGCGAGCCGCGGGTACACCGTGCCGGCGCTCGGGCGGTAGGTGCCGCCGAAGCGGTCCGTGAGCGCCGTGATGAGCTCGTAGCCGTGGCGCGGCCCGTCCTCGAGGAGCGCGAGCAGGTACAGGCGGAGCTGGCCGTGCGCGAAGACCTTCACCATCAGACAGCCTCGTCCTGCACCGGCGCGTCCTGCACCGGCGCGTCCTGGACCGGTGCGGCGCGCAGCACCGTGACGTGACCGGTCACCGTGGTGGCCGACAGGAACGTCCCGCCGTCGCCCGCGTCGACCTCGACCGTGCGCTGGCCGGGCGACGAGCCCTTGTGCTCCTGCCCGTCCACGACGAGCCGGCCCGAGACCGACTGCGCGCGCGCCCGCAGCCCGGCGCCGGCGGGGATGCGCACCGTGAGGTCGCCCGAGACGGTCGTGACGGTGAGCGAGGACGTGCCGCTGCCGACGTCCAGCGACACGGCGCCCGAGACCGAGTTGCCCTGCACGAGCGTCAGCTGACCCGACGCGGACAGCTCGCCCGAGACCGTGTTGAAGCGCAGGTCGCCGTCGAGGCCGCGCGCCACGACCTCGCCCGAGACGCTGTGGGTCGAGAGCCGCCCGCGCAGGTCGTCGACGACGATCGAGCCCGAGACGGTCGACACCGAGGCGTCCTGCCGCAGCCCCGCGACGAGCCCGTCGGCGCTCACGGTGCCGACCTTGGCGAGCACGTCGCGCGGCACGGCGACGTGCACGTCCGCGCGGTCCTTGTCCTGGAAGTTGCGGAACTTCTCGACGAAGCCCTCCCAGCCGCCGAGAGTGAAGCTGTACCCGATGCGCAGCTCGCCGTCGGACAGCGTGACCTCGAGCGGCCGGCCGTCCACCCGGTGCACCTCGAGGCGCGCGCCGCGCGCCTCGGCGTCGTCGTGCGCGACGACGTCGACGCGACCGCCGACCAGCCCGACGCGCAGCGCGCGCAGGTCCTCGACCTCGATCACCTGCGGGCCGGCGACGACCCAGGACTCCGTCGACATGGTTCCTCCAACGCGATATGTCGTGTGAGAGGAACACGCTATATCGCGTCTTGCCCGACGACAACCCCCGCGACGCGCGGGCCGCGTCAGGCGACGACGCCCGCCGCGCGCAGCTCGACCGTCAGGTCGTGCGGGTTCGACGCCACCGACAGCGCCTCCTCGAACGTGACGACCGCGTCCCGCACGAGCGCGAACAGGTGCTGGTCGAACGTCTGCATCTTGTAGAAGTCGCCGTCCTTGATGAGGTCGGTCAGCGGCGGGTTCTCCTGCGGCTCGACGATCGCCTCGGCCGTGCGGCCCGTGTTCACCATGACCTCGATGACCGCGCAGCGTCCCGTGCCGTCGGCCCGACGCACGAGGCGCTGCGACACGATCCCGCGCAGCGTCTGCGCGAGCGCGATGCGCACCTGCTTCTGCTCGTGCGGCGGGAAGAAGTCGACGATGCGGTTCACGGACTCGGCCGCGTCGATCGTGTGCAGCGTCGAGAGGACCAGGTGCCCCGTCTCGGCCGCGGACAGCACCGCACGCACGGTCTCGACGTCGCGCATCTCCCCCACGAGGATCACGTCCGGGTCCTGCCGCATCGCCGCGCGCAGCGCGACCGTGAAGTCGGCCGTGTCCTGGCGCACCTCGCGCTGCGACACGATCGCCTTCTTGTCGGGGTGCAGCACCTCGATCGGGTCCTCGATCGTGACGATGTTGACCTCGCGGTACGAGTTGACCAGGTCGACCATCGCCGCGAGCGTCGTCGTCTTGCCCGCACCCGTCGGGCCCGTCACCAGCACCAGGCCGCGGGGCTCCAGCGCGAGCTCCCCCACCACCTCCGGCAGGCCCAGCTCGCCCAGCGCCTGCGCGCCGATCGCGACCCGCCGGAACACCAGCCCGAACGTGCCGCGCGCCTGGTAGGCGTTGACGCGGAACCGTCCCACACCGGACAGCGAGTACGCGAAGTCCGCCTCCTTGGTGCGACGGAAGTCCTCGACCATGTCGTCCGGCAGGACCTCCTCGAGCATGTGCTCGGTGTCCACCGGCCGCAGCTCCGGCGCCTGGAGCTTGCGCAGCCGGCCGTCCACCCGCACGCGCGGCGCCGAGCCGACCTTGCAGTGCAGGTCGGAGCCCCCGGTCGAGGCGAGGGCGTGCAGGAACGGGACGACGGACACGGGCTGCTGGCTCACCCGGGGGATATCGGGAGCGCGGCTCCCGCACTTGAGCGGCGCGAGGCGCGCGCGGTGTGTGGGACCATGGTGCGACATCCCCGGCGCGTGCCCTCGTACGCGCGCGCCGCGACCCGAGGAGAAGCAGCGATGAGCAAGCGTGGCCGCAAGCGTCGCTCCCGCAAGGGGAACGCCGCCAACCACGGCAAGCGTCCCAACGCCTGAGCGTTCGACGCCGTGACGTCACGAGGGCCCCGGAGCATCCGCTCCGGGGCCCTCGTGCGTCCCACCCGGCGGCCGCGGGGCCGCCACGGTCACGGGTCAGGCGATCAGGAGTCCTGACCGGTCGCGGCACGCAGCCGCAGCACGGTGATCTGCTCGCGGATGCGCACGCGCAGCTCCGCGGGCGCCTCCTCCTGGCAGCAGCGCCTCACGAGCTGCTTCATGACGAGCTCGACCTGCTCCTCCTCGAAGCAGTCGGAGCACTCGTGCAGGTGCGCCTCGACGCGGTCGCGGTCGAGCACACCCAGCTCGGAGTCGACGTACTCCCACAGGCGGTCGACGGCCTCGTCGCACCCGCACGGGGCGCCGGGCGCCGCGCGCCGCAGGTCCGGCTCCGGCAGGACGCCGTCCGCCGGCCCGTCGCCGACCGCGCTCATCGCGCACCCCCGGCGGTGAGCCCGCGTCCGCGCGCGTAGTCCGACAGCAGGTCGCGCAGCTGCGCGCGGCCACGGTGCAGCCGGGACATCACCGTCCCGATCGGCGTGCCCATGATCTCGGCGATCTCCTTGTACGCGAAGCCCTCCACGTCCGCGAGGTACACCGCGATGCGGAAGTCCTCGGGGATCTGCTGCAGCGCGTCCTTGACGTCGGAGTCGGGCAGGTGGTCGAGCGCCTCGGCCTCGGCCGAGCGCAGCCCGCGCGACGTGTGCGACTCGGCGCGCGCGAGCTGCCAGTCCTCGACCTCCTCCGACCGCGACTGCTGCGGCTCGCGCTGCTTCTTGCGGTAGGAGTTGATGTACGTGTTGGTGAGGATGCGGTAGAGCCACGCCTTGAGGTTGGTGCCCGGGCGGTACTGGTGGAACGCCGCGAACGCCTTCGTGAAGGTCTCCTGGACCAGGTCCTCGGCGTCAGCGGGGTTGCGCGTCATGCGCAGCGCCGCGCCGTAGAGCTGGTCCAGGTGGACCAGCGCCTCCGCCTCGAAGCGGTCGCTGCGGGCGGCGTCGTCCTCGCCGACCGGGGCACGCGTCGTGCCCTCGTCGTCGAGGCCCGCAGGGCTCTCAGGGTGCTCGCTCATCGCCCACGAGCCTAGTGCTCCGACCTGGACGTCACCTGAGGAGACGGTGAGACCCCACGGTGTGACGACCGGCACGGTCCCGCCCGTCTGGACGGCGGCGACCGCGGGGGCCTCAGGGGTGGCGACTGCACAGCTCATGCCACACCCAACAGCGGCGCGCGGCGTGCGCATTCCCGCACGCCGTCGCACGGTGCGCACGGCGCACGCGCGTGGGCGCGCCACCTCCCGGCTCCGGCACTAGCGTGGGAGGCACCGCGCGCCCGCGGTGGAAGTCCCGGAGGAGGAGCCCGTGCTGCTGCGCCGCATCGCCCGACCCCTGTTCGCCTCGTGGTTCGTCAGCCAGGGGGTGGACGCGCTGCGGCACCCCGCGGCGCACGCGCAGGTCGTGCGCGACGGCGTCGACGGCCTGGGCGGGCGCGTGCCCGCGTCCGCGC
>JAEYNO010000355.1 GCA_023412515.1 Actinomycetes bacterium | reverse complement strand
GCCCGTGATCGGGCCGGCCGACGTCCGCGCCGCGGCCGCGCTGCTCGAGGGCGTCGCCGAGCGCACGCCCGTGCAGCGCAGCCGCGCGCTGTCCGAGCTGGCCGGCGCCGACGTGTGGCTCAAGTGCGAGAACCTGCAGCGCGCCGGGTCGTTCAAGATCCGCGGTGCCTACACGCGCATGGCCCGGCTGACGGCCGACGAGCAGGCGCGCGGCGTCGTCGCCGCCAGCGCGGGCAACCACGCGCAGGGCGTCGCGCTCGCGGCGCGCCTGCTGGGCATCGACGCGGTGATCTTCATGCCCGTCGACGCGGCGCTGCCCAAGCTCGCCGCGACCCGCGGCTACGGCGCGCACGTCGAGCTCGCCGGCACGTCGGTCGACGAGGCGCTCGTGCACGCGCGCGAGCACGCCGCCCGCACCGGGGCCGTGCTCATCCACCCGTTCGACCACCCCGACGTCGACGCCGGCCAGGGCACGGTCGCGCTCGAGATCCTCGAGCAGGTGCCGGACGTCGGCACGGTCGTCGTGCCGGTCGGCGGTGGCGGCCTGGCAGCGGGCATCGCCGCCGCGCTCGACGAGCGCCCGGACGTGCGCGTGGTCGGCGTGCAGGCGGCCCGTGCGGCGGCCTACCCGGTGTCGCTCGCGGCGGGCCGCCCGGTGCCGGCGACCGAGCTGCGGACCATGGCCGACGGCATCGCGGTCGGCACCCCCGGCGACGTGCCGTTCGAGGTGCTCGCGAGCCACCAGGTGCCCGTGCGGACCGTGTCCGAGGAGGACCTGTCGCGCGCGCTGCTGCTCGTCGCGGAGCGCGCCAAGCTCGTCGTCGAGCCGTCCGGCGCCGCGGCCGTCGCGGCCCTCATGGCCGACCCGCGCGGCGTCGCGGGCGACGACGGGCGGCCCGTGGTGTGCGTGCTGTCGGGCGGCAACATCGACCCGCTCGTGCTGCTGCGCGTCGTGCGGCACGGCCTTGCGTCCGCCGGGCGGTACCTGCACCTGCACGTCGTCGTCGAGGACACGCCCGGCGCGCTCGCGGACCTGCTGCACGAGCTCGCCGCGACGGGCGGCAACGTCATGCACGTGTCGCACCTGCGCACGGGCGGCGACCTCGCGTTCAGCGACGTCGCCATCGACCTGCAGATCGAGACCAAGGGCGCCGAGCACTGCGCGGCCGTGCTGGCCAAGCTGCGCGCCGCGGGCTACCGCATCGGCGACGCCTGAACGCACGCGGGGGACGCCACCGGGTCTCCGGTGCGTCCCCCGCGTGACGGGTCGTGCGCGGTCAGCCGACGAACGGGCTCGCCGCGGTGATCTCGACCGGGATCTGACGGCCGTTCGGCGCCTCGTACGACGTCGAGTCGCCGACCTTGTGCCCCTGGATCGCGGCGCCCAGCGGCGACGTGGGGGAGAAGACGTCGATCTCCGCGGTGCCCGCGATCTCGCGCGAGCCCAGCAGGAACGTCATCTCGTCGCCCGCGACGACCGCGGTCACGACCATGCCGGGCTCGACGACGCCGTCGTCCGGCGGCGTGCCGATCTGCACGTTGCGCAGCTTGGCCTGCAGCTCGCGGATGCGCGCCTCCTGCTTGGCCTGCTCCTCGCGCGCGGCGTGGTAGCCGCCGTTCTCCTTGAGGTCGCCCTCGTCCCGGGCCGCCGCGATGCGGTCCGCGATCTCCTTGCGACCCACCGACTCGAGGTGCGTGAGCTCCTCCTTGAGGCGGTCGTAGGCCTCCTGCGTCAGCCACGTGGCAGCAGTCGTGTCCGTCACGATCGCTCCTTCCTTGACTCCGGTGGCCGCCTCGTCGGCGGCGTGTGGGCCCCACGTGCCGGCACGCGTCGAGGCCGTGCGGTGCCGGGAGGGAGGGGGTGGTGCCGTCCTGCCGCGGTGTGACGTCGACCTGTGCGTGACGCCGGACCGGGGGCGGCGTAAATGCCTAGCCTACCAAGCGCGCCGTGACGCGCTGACCCGGACGGGGGATCGCCGTCACCCGTCGAGGCGGCACCCGTCGACCACGCCGGTGACGGCGAGCTCGACGGTCGGCACCGTGACCGTGACGCGCCGCGTGCGGTGGTCGGCAGGCGGCACGGGCACGTCGAGCACGCCCACCTGCGCGTACGACGACGACAGCGCCTGCACGCGGCACGTCGCCGACCGACCGACGTCGGTCGTCACGTCGAACGTCACCTCGGTGCGCGTCGGCCCGTCGACGCGGTAGCCCACGTCCTGCCACTGCACGGGGTCGCGCAGCACGCCGCCGCCGACCCAGCCGATCACGAGCATCGCGACCACGACGAGCGCCGCGAGCCCGAGGCGCTGCAGGCGGCGCGTGCCGTCGGTGGGTTCCGGTCCGTAGCGCCCGGCGGGCGGGCGGGGGGCCGGTGCGACCACGGTGGGGCCTCCTGGTGCGGTGTCGGTGAGCGGTCTCGGGTGCCCTGCTCGAGGGCGCGCGGACGCGGTGCGCGGCGCGTGAGGGATCATTGTCTCTCGTCCCACGACCTGCCACGGGAGGATCCTCAGGTGAGCACGGACCGGCTACGGCTGATGGCGGTGCACGCGCACCCGGACGACGAGTCCAGCAAGGGTGCCGCGACCACGGCCCGGTACGCGGCGGAGGGCGTCGACGTGCTGGTCGTCACCTGCACCGGCGGCGAGCGCGGGGACGTCCTCAACCCTCACTACGGCCCCGCGCCCGTGGGCCTCGAGGAGATGCGCGCGGTGCGCCGCGAGGAGATGGCCGCGGCCGCGGCCGCGCTCGGCGTGCGGCAGCACTGGCTGGGCTTCGTCGACTCGGGCCTGCCCGAGGGCGACCCGCTGCCGCCCGTGCCGGAGGGCTCGTTCTCGCTCGTGCCGCTCGAGGAGGCCACGGCGCCGCTCGTCGAGCTGGTCCGCGAGTTCCGGCCGCACGTCATCACGACCTACGACCCCACGGGCGGCTACCCGCACCCGGACCACATCATGTGCCACCGCGTGGGCGTCGAGGCGTTCGCCGCCGCGGGCGACCCCGAGCGGTACCGCGGCCGCGGCGAGCCGTGGACCCCGCTGAAGCTGTACTACAACCACGGCTTCTCGCTCGCGCGCATGCGGGCCGTGCACGACGCGATCGTGGCGGCGGGTGGCGAGTCGCCGTTCAGCGACTGGATCGACTCGCGGCAGGCACGCGAGGTGCCCGAGCGCGAGGTCACGACGCGCATCGAGTGCGCCGACTACTTCCCGCAGCGCGACGCGGCCCTGCGGGCGCACGCGACGCAGATCGACCCCGAGGGGTGGTTCTTCGCGGTGCCGCGCGAGGTCGAGCTCGCGACGTGGCGCGCCGAGGAGTACGAGCTCGCGGAGTCCCGCGTGCCGACCACGCTGCCCGAGGACGACCTGTTCGCGGGGATCCGCGGGACGGAGCACGCACGGTGAGCGCGCTGGTGGGCACGGCCCTGCTCACGGGCGTGGTGTGGGCCGAGCGGCTGCCGGGGCCGACGTACGAGAGCCCGCAGGAGGGGTCGCCGGGCTTCGCGGGGTTCGTCGCGACGTTCCTGCTCGCGGTCGCGATCATCGCGCTCGCGGTGTCGTTCACGCGGCGCATGCGACGCGCGACGCACCGCGAGCGCGAGCGGGTCGCCGCCGAGGCCGCGGC
>JAEYNO010000315.1 GCA_023412515.1 Actinomycetes bacterium | reverse complement strand
GACCTCGACCGGCTGCGGCAGGTCGCGGCCGCGTACGTGCGGGCCGAGCCGCGCGTTACGACCGACCTGGGCGCGCACCTCGCCCGCTCGTGGCCCGACGCGCACCCGCAGGACCTGTCGGCGTTCGCCCGCGCGCTGCTGCCGCTGGTCCAGGTCACGCCGCGCGGCCTGTGGCGTCGCTCGGCGCCGACCACGTGGACGACGCTCGACGCGTGGGTGCCGGACGCGGTGGCCGCGGCGGGCGACCTCGCGGACGACGCCGTGCGGGGCCGCGCGCTCGAGGCGGTGGTGCTGCGCTACCTCGCCGCCTACGGGCCCGCGAGCGTCGCCGACGTGCAGGCGTGGTCGGGGCTCACGGGTCTGCGCCCGGTGGTCGACGCGCTGCGCGACCGGCTCGTGGTGGTGCCGGCGGCGCCGGTGCGTCCCGGCGGACGCGTCCGCGAGCTGCTCGACCTGCCCGACGCGCCGCGGCCCGACCCCGACGTCCCGGCACCCGTGCGGCTGCTGCCCGACTTCGACGACCTGTGGCTGTCGCACGCGCAGCGCACGCGCGTGATCGACGACGCGCACCGTACGCGCCTGCAGACCCCGAACGGGCGGATGCCCGCGGCGGTGCTGGTCGACGGGCGCGTGCGCGCGACCTGGGAGGTGGCGCGCACCGCCGCGGGCGCGCGGGGGGCGCGTCGGACCACCGCGACGCTCACGGTGCAGCCGCTCGAGCCGTTGACGCGCACCGAGCGGCGGGACGTCCTCGCCGAGGCCGAGCGGGCCGTCCGCCTCGTCGCGGACGACGCCGACGCGTGGGCGGTGCGGATCACCGACTGACGCGGCGCGTCCGTGCCCGCGACCGTCGACCGGGGCCTCAGCCCGCCGTGGCGACCGCGTAGCCCGCGCGGTCGGCGTCGAGGTCGCCCGTCTCCCCCGCCGCGACGGCGCGCCCGCCCAGCACGAGCACGTAGGCCCAGAACGCCGCGAGCGCGAGGACGCCGACGGCGACCTTGAGCGGCCAGGGCAGCGCCGTGCCGGTGACGAACCCCTCGACCAGGCCGGACACCGCGAGCACGCCCACGAGCCCGAGCGCGACGGTGAACAGCGCGCGCCCCTCCTGCGCGAGCGCGCGCCCGCGCGGGCGCGGGCCCGGGTCGACCCACGTCCAGAACAGCCGCAGCCCCGCGGCGCCGGCCACGAAGATCGCGGTGAGCTCGAGCAGCCCGTGCGGCGCGATGAGCTGGAGGAACACGTCGAGCCGCCCGTGCGCGGCCATGAGACCGCCCGCCGCGCCGACGTTCACGGCGTTGGTCAGCAGCATGTACGCGGGCAGCAGGCCGGTGATGCCGGTGCCGACGCACACGGCCGCGATCCACGCGTTGTTGGTCCACACCATCGCCGCGAAGCCCGCACCGGGCGCGTAGTACGCCTCGAACGCCTCGTTGACGTAGGCCTCCTGCTCGGCGGCCGTCCCCATGAGCGCGAGCGCGTCGGGCGACGTCGCGACGAGCACGCCGGTGGCGACCGCGACCACGAGGAAGGCGACGGTCACGCCGAGCGTCCACCACCGCACGCGGTACAGCGCGGCGGGCAGCCGGACGGTCACGAACGCCGCCACCTCGCCGAAGGACGGCGCGTGGGTCCCTGCGAGGCGGCCGCGGGCGCGCGCGAGCCCGTGCGACAGCCGGGTCACGGTCGCGGGGTCGGGCGCCGCCGAGCGCACGGCGGACAGGTCGGTCGCGGTCGCCTGGTACAGCGCGACGAGCTCGTCGGCCTCGGCTCCCGTGAGCGTGCGACGCCGCGTGAGCTCGTCGAGCCGCTGCCAGGTGGGCGTGCGGGCCCGGGTGTACGCGTCGAGGTCCACGGCCCCAGCCTGCCACCCGTGGCGCGTGCGCGGGGCCGACGTCCCGCCGGTTAGTCTGCGCGGGTGGCAGCCACCGCACGCGCGACGCACCTGGAGGACGGGGTCGTCATCGGCGAGGGCGTCGTGCTGGACACCCGGCCGGCGTCGGTCGCGTCGCGCCTGCTCGCGGCGATCGTCGACCTCGTCGTGCTGTTCGTCGTCGGCGTCGCCGCGATCCTCACGCTCGGCGGGCTGGACGTGCCGCTCGACGCGCACTCGGGACGCATCCTCGGGATCGTCGCCGTCGCGGTCGTGACGCTCGTGCTGCCGACGACGGTCGAGACGCTCACGCGGGGACGGTCGGTGGGCAAGCTGGTCGCGGGCGTGCGGATCGTGCGCGACGACGGCGGCCCGATCACGTTCCGGCAGGCGTTCGTCCGCGCGCTGACGGGGGTGGGCGAGCTGTGGCTGACCGCGGGCTCGGTCGCGCTGCTGTGCTCGCTGTTCCACCCGCGCGGCAAGCGGGTGGGCGACGTGCTCGCGGGGACGTACGGCTCGCGCGTGCGCTCGGCGCGGCCCGACACGGCGTCGGCGGTGATGCCGCCGCACCTGGCCGGCTGGGCGACGCACGCGGACGTGGCGCGGCTGCCCGACGGTCTCGCGCTCGCGGTCCGGCAG
>JAEYNO010000306.1 GCA_023412515.1 Actinomycetes bacterium | reverse complement strand
CGGCCCTCGAAGTTGCGGTTCGACGTCGACGCCGAGCGCTCCCCCGGCGCGAGCTGGTCGGGGTTCATGCCCAGGCACATCGAGCAGCCGGCGTTGCGCCACTCGGCACCGAAGTCGAGGAAGATCTTGTCGAGCCCCTCGGCCTCGGCCTGCAGCCGCACGCGCGCCGACGCGGGCACGACCAGCACGCGGACGTCCTCGTGCTTGGTGCGGTCCTTGACGAGCTTGGCGACGGCCCGCAGGTCCTCGATGCGCCCGTTGGTGCACGAGCCGATGAAGACCGTGTCGACCTTGATGTCGCGCAGCGGCTGCCCGGGCGTCAGGCCCATGTACTCGATCGCCCGCTCGGCGGCGACGCGCTCGTTGGCGTCGGCGATCTCCTCCGGCACGGGCACGCGCCCCGACAGCGGCAGGCCCTGGCCGGGGTTGGTGCCCCACGTGACGAAGGGCTCGAGGTCGGCGGCCTCGAGCACGACCTCGGCGTCGAACTGCGCGTCGTCGTCGGTGCGCAGCGTGCGCCAGTACTCGACCGCGGCGTCCCAGTCGGCGCCCTCGGGCGCGTGCGGGCGGCCCTTGAGGTACTCGAACGTGGTCTCGTCGGGTGCGATCATGCCCGCCCGCGCACCGGCCTCGATCGACATGTTGCAGACCGTCATGCGGCCCTCCATCGACAGGCCGCGGATCGCCTCGCCGCGGTACTCCAGGACGTACCCCTGGCCGCCGCCGGTCCCGATCTTGGCGATGACGGCGAGGATGATGTCCTTGGCGGTCGCACCGATGGGCAGCGCACCGTTCACCGTGATGGCCATGGTCTTGAACGGCGCGAGCGGCAGGGTCTGCGTCGCGAGCACGTGCTCGACCTCGGACGTGCCGATGCCGAACGCGAGCGCGCCGAACGCGCCGTGCGTCGAGGTGTGCGAGTCGCCGCAGACCACGGTCAGGCCGGGCTGCGTGAGCCCGAGCTGCGGGCCGACCTGGTGGACGATGCCCTGGTCCGCGTCGCCGAGCGAGTGGATGCGCACGCCGAACTCGGCGGCGTTGGCGCGCAGCGTCTCGATCTGCGTGCGGCTCGTCGCGTCGGCGATGGGCCGGTCGATGTCGAGCGTCGGGGTGTTGTGGTCCTCGGTCGCGAGCGTGAGGTCGGGGCGCCGCACGGGACGACCCGCGAGCCGCAGACCCTCGAACGCCTGCGGGCTCGTGACCTCGTGCACGAGGTGCAGGTCGATGTACAGCAGGTCGGGTGCGCCGTCCGTGCCGCGCCGCACGACGTGCGCGTCCCAGACCTTCTCCGCGAGCGTGCGGGCCATGTCAGTTCGTTTCCTCTCGTCCGGGGCGGGGGCCTCCCGGTGTGGCTGTCGACCTCGTCGCCGGGGGTGTGTCGCCCTCCGGCTTGCATCTCAGCCTTCGAGACGCCAATATCGACCTATGGACAACTCTAGCGGAGTCGGCGTCCTGGACAAGGCCGCGTCGGTGCTGAGCGCTCTGGAGGCCGGACCCGCGACCCTCGCACAGCTGGTCGCCGCCACCCATCTTGCCCGCCCGACGGCCCACCGGCTGGCCGTCGCGCTCGAGCACCACCGCCTGGTCGCCCGCGACCTGCAGGGGCGTTTCGTGCTCGGGCCCCGTCTCTCCGAGCTCGCGACCGCCGCGGGCGAGGACCGGCTGCTCGCGGCCGCGGGACCCGTGCTCACGCTCCTGCGCGACCACACGGGCGAGAGCGCGCAGCTGTACCGCCGCCAGGGCGACCAGCGCATCTGCGTCGCGGCCGCCGAACGCCCCATCGGCCTGCGCGACTCGATCCCCGTGGGCGCGACGCTCACGATGCAGGCCGGGTCGGCCGCGCAGGTCCTGCTCGCGTGGGAGGAGCCCGACCGGCTGCACCGCGGCCTGCAGGGCGCCAAGTTCACCGCCACGATCCTGTCGGGCGTGCGCCGCCGCGGCTGGGCGCAGTCGGTGTCGGAGCGCGAGGTGGGCGTCGCGTCGGTCTCGGCGCCCGTGCGCGGGCCGTCGGGGCGCGTCGTCGCCGCCGTGTCCGTGTCGGGCCCCCTCGAGCGCCTGTCGCGCCAGCCGGGCCGGCTCCACGCCGCCGCGGTCGTCTCGGCCGCCAACCGCCTCACCGAGGTGCTGCGGCGCACGGCCGACTGAGCCCTCGGCACCAGCCCCGTCGCGGGGCGCCCCGACCACGGTCGGAGCGCGCCGCGGCGGGGCCCGCCCGTCACCGGGCGGCACGCGCGAGGGCTGCAGGGCCGCGAAGGACCAAAGCCGTCGGGACACGAAGGCGCGCGGACACGAAGACGCGGTCCACGACGTCGCGGGGAACGACGTGGCACAGGCACGAAGAAGGCCCGGTCACCTGTGGTGACCGAGCCTTCGACCGTACCCCCGACCGGATTCGAACCGGCGCTACCGCCGTGAGAGGGCGGCGTGCTAGGCCGCTACACAACGGGGGCCTTGCTCACGTCCCGGAGGCCGTGTGCCGAGTGAGCACTCTACCCGATGACCTCGCCGAGTCGAAACTCGCCGCGGCCGCGGGCCCACCACCAGGATGGGCGCGCTCGTGAAGCACGAATGAACCGAAGTTCTTCCGTGCGACGCTGGGGTACCAGGACTCGAACCTAGACTAACTGAACCAGAATCAGTCGTGCTGCCAATTACACCATACCCCAAGGGCTGTGACCTGCCCCGACGGGGAGAGCACTGCTCCTTCGGTGCGCGCCTCGCGGCCTCGCACCGGCCGTGAACATTACCCGAGCCGAGGCCGTGCGGTCCAACCGGCTCGGGGTGGTGCGGATCACGTCACCTCGCACCGGCCACCGGTCCCGGGACGCTCGTCACACCGAGGGGATGTCGGCGACCTCGGAGACGTCGTACCAGAGCAGGTCGCGCTCCTCCAGGCGCTCGATCGCCGCCTCGTCGCCGTCCACGACGGCCCGCACGTCCGCGGCGGCCTCCGGCTCGTCGACGTGCACGCTGACGATGGCTGCGAGGTCCACGCCCGAGGTCAGCTCGACCGCCGAGGGCACCGGGGGGTCGGTCAGGGCGCGCACCGCGGCGTCGGGGACGTCCGCGGCCACGACCACGCGCAGCGCCGGCGCGCCCGGGCTGGCCGCGACGCGGACGAGGGAGTCGTCGGCCGCGCCTGCCTGCGCGGCGTACTCCCACCCCTCCTCGTCCTCGTCGGGCCACGTCGCGCGCAGCTGCGGCGTGACGGCGTGCACGACGCGCGGGGTCAGGAGCACGGGCGACCCGTGCTGCAGCTCGTCGAGGGTCACGGGCAGGTAGACGCGCACGGGACCAGTGTGCCGCCGCGCGGCGTCAGCCGACGGGGACCCGCACCCCCGGCGCGTCGGCCGTCAGCCCCGCGACCACCTCCGCGGCCAGCGTCGCGAGGCTGCGCCGCGCGGGCGACCCGGGCGCCACCTCGCGCAGCGCTCGCCCCTCGAGCATCGCGGCGTCTACCGCGGCACGGTCCTCGGGCACCAGCACGACGTCCTGCACGCCGGCGTACCGCGCGAGGGCCGCCGCCACGGCGTCCCCCGGTCGCGCGCCGGCCACGGTCGGTCGCACGCGGTTGACGACGACGCGACGCGTCGTGGCGAGCCCGGCGTCGGCGGCGTCGCCGAGCGCCCGCACGAGGCGCTGGACGCCGACCGGGTCGGCCGCACCGACGACCACCACGAGGTCGGCCTGCTCGAGGGCCGTCAGCGTCGCCGCGTTGCGCGCGGGTGCGCGCGTGTCGTAGCTGAGCACCTCGTCCTGCTCGAGGCAGAACCCGGTGTCGACCACCGTCACGTCGGCGAGCGCCCGCGCCTGGCCGAGGACGACCTCGAGCGAGCTGGCCGGCAGCTCGGGCCACCGGTCGGCCCGGGCGACGCCCGAGAGCAGCCGCAGGTCGGGCAGCACGACGGGCGCGAGCCGCGCCAGGGTCGGCAGGTCGAGCGCGCCCTGGCCGGCGGCGCGCGCGGCCGCCGCGAGCCCGGGCGCCTCGTCGAGGACCCCGAGCACCTGCGCCACGACCCCGCCGTACGTGTCGGCGTCGACGAGCAGCGTGCCACGCCCCAGCGCGGCCATCTCGGCCGCCAGGTTCACCGCCACGAACGTCCGCCCGGGCGCGCCCGTGGGGCCCCACACCGCGACGGTCGCGCCGCGACGCGTCACCGCGACGGGCGCGGGCTCGGCGACCACGGGCGGGCCGTCCCCCAGCACCCCCAGCGCCCGGCTCACGACGTCGGTGCCGTCGTCGTCGGCCGTGACGTCGACGACGA
>JAEYNO010000302.1 GCA_023412515.1 Actinomycetes bacterium | reverse complement strand
GGCCCGCCCCCGACGCGCCTCCCGCCGACGCGCCGCCGGCCGACCCCGCCGGCTGACGGCCCGCGCGGCGCGTGGGGGATGATGGGCGTCCCGCACCGACCGACGAACGGACAGCCGTGCCCGCACGACCCGACCCGACCACGCACCGCGACGTGCCCGGCCCCTCGGCCCTGCCCGCGCCGGGACCCGTCGCGCCCGGCGCGACCGACCCGGTGAGCGAGCGCGACGTCGAGGTGCTCACCGAGCAGCTCGGGCGTGCGCCGCGCGGCGTCGTGGGCGTCGCGGCGCGCTGCGTGTGCGGCCGCCCGCTCGTGGTCCGCACGGCGCCGCGGCTCGACGACGGCACGCCGTTCCCCACCACGTACTACCTCACGTCGCCGCAGGCGGTGGCCGCGGTCAGCTCGGTCGAGGCGACGGGCGTGATGAAGGAGATGACGCAGCGGCTCGCGGAGGACGACGAGCTCGCGGCGGCGCACCGCCGCGCGCACGAGGCGTACCTCGCGGACCGCGAGGCGATCGCCCACGTGCCGGAGATCGCGGGCATCTCGGCCGGTGGCATGCCGCAGCGCGTCAAGTGCCTGCACGTGCTGGTCGCGCACGCGCTGGCCGCGGGGCCGGGCGTCAACCCGATCGGCGACGAGGCGCTCGCGATGGTCGCGGACCGCTGGCGGCCGGACCGCTGCACCTGCTGAGCGCGACCGGCGGCGGTCCCGGGCGGAGCGTGTCGGCGCGCGGTGGCACGATGACCCGGTGACACGCGTGGCAGCCATCGACTGCGGGACCAACTCCATCCGTCTGCTCGTCGCGGACGTCGACCCCGGCGCCGGGACGCTGGTCGACCTGCACCGCAGCAACGAGGTCGTGCGGCTGGGGCAGGGCGTCGACCGCACGGGCGTGCTCGCGCCCGAGGCGCTCGCGCGGACGCTCGCGGCGGCCCGCGGGTACCAGGCGGTGTGCGACGACCTGGGCGTCGAGGCCGTGCGCTTCGTCGCGACGTCGGCGACGCGCGACGCGCGCAACCGCGACGAGTTCGTCGCGGGCGTGCGCGACGCGCTCGGCGTCGACCCCGAGGTGATCGCCGGCGACGAGGAGGCCCGGCTGTCGTTCCGCGGGGCGACGGGCGTGCTCGCGAGCCGGTTCGACGGGCCGTTCCTCGTGGTCGACCTCGGTGGCGGCTCGACCGAGCTCGTGCTCGGCACCGACGCGCCCGAGGCCGCGCTGTCGATGGACGTCGGCTCGGTGCGGCTGACCGAGCGGCACCTGCACGACGACCCGCCGACGCCCGCGCAGGTCGCCGCGGCGGACGCGGACGTGCACGCGGCGCTCGACGCCGCCGCGGCGGTCGTGCCGCTGGGGCGCACCGTCACGCTCGTCGGCCTCGCGGGGTCGGTCACGACGCTCACGGCCCACGCCCTGCGGCTGGACCGGTACGACCGCGACCGCATCGACGGCGCGGTGCTGGGCGTCGACGACGTGCTCGCGGCGTGCGAGGACATGCTCGCGCGGGCGCGCGACGAGCGCGCGGCGCTGCCGTACCTGCACCCGGGCCGCGTCGACGTCATCGGCGCGGGTGCGCTCGTGTGGCGCGACGTCGTGGCGAGCGTGCGCGACGAGGTCGCGGCGGCCGGGGGGACGTTGACGCGGGTCGTGACGTCGGAGCACGACATCCTCGACGGGATCGCCTGGAGCGTCGCCGAGCGCTGAGGCCGCGCGCACCGGTCCCGCCGGGGCGCGGGTCGGGCGACCGGACCGACCCCCGCCGTGGCCCCGCCGCGTGGTGTCGGCGCGGGTGCGACGCGCCGCTCGCGCCACTTGTGGCGTGTCGTGGACAGTAGTGCGGACTGCGCAGTACTGTGCGACGTGCGGGCTCTGGAGGGACGTCCGCACCACGTGCCGCCCGCCGGCCCCGGCTCCCGGGGTCGGCGGCGCGGACCGTCCGAGCGCAGGAGGGTGCATGGACACGACACAGCTGCTCAAGGGGGTGCTGGACCTCGCCGTGCTCGCGGTCGTCGCCGACGAGGACGGGTACGGCTACGACGTCGTGCGCCGGCTGCGCGCGGCGGGCATCGAGGAGGTCGGCGACGCGTCGGTGTACGGCACGCTGCGGCGCCTGTACTCCTCGGGTGCGCTGACGTCCTACGTCGTGCCGAGCGACGAGGGACCGCACCGCAAGTACTACGGGATCAACGCGCAGGGCCGCGCCCTGCTGGCCGCGCAGCGCAAGGACTGGCAGGAGTTCGCCGGCACGATGGGGCGCCTGCTCGAGACCGAGGGGGCAGCATGACCGTCATCGACGACGCCGTGGCGCAGGACGTGCGGGCGTACGCCGCGCAGGTGCGCGCCGCGCTCGCCGACCTGGGCGCCGACCAGGTCGACGACCTCACCGACGGCCTCGAGGCCAACCTGGCCGACGCGCTGGCCGACGACCGGCGCGGGCACGGCGGCGGCTCGCTCGTCGACGAGTTCGGTGCGCCCGCCGCGTACGCCGAGGAGCTGCGCACCGCTGCCGGCCTCGCTCCGACCGAGGCCGTGGGGCCCGGCGGGTTCCGCTCGGCGCTCGGCGCGCCCTGGCGCGCGACCATGGAGCGAGCGCGGCGGGTGCTGACCCGGCTGCGCGCGACACGCTGGTGGCCGCCGGTCGAGGACCTGCTCGTCGCGCTGCGTCCCGCGTGGTGGGTGCTGCGGGGCTGGGCCCTCGCGCACGTGCTGCTGCAGATGAGCGGCGCCGACGGGGGGGTGGCGTTCTGGCTGCCGTCGTCGATGGCGGGCTGGGTGCTGCTAAGTCTCGCGGTCGTCGCGAGCGCGCAGTGGGGGCGTGGCCGCTGGCGCACCGGGCCGCGGTGGCGGCGTGCGCTGCTGCTGCTCAGCGCGGTGCTGGCGGTGGTGACGGCGGTCCTCCTCGTCGGCCTGCCGGACCAGCAGGGCAAGGAGCGGGCGATGCTGGAGTCGGCGGTGGCGGTGGCGGGCAGGCCGTCGGACGGCGTGGTCGTCGACGGCGAGCGCGCGTTCAACCTGTTCGTCTACGACGCCGACGGGAAGCCGGTCGACGGTGCGCAGATCGTGGACCAGCGCGGCCGCCCGGTCCTCACCGACCCGGGAGGCAACGACCGGTGGCATCGTCAGAAGCACTGGCCGGACGGTGCCTCGGAGCCGACCTACCACGTCGGCGTCCCCGGGCCCGGCGGGCAGCTGCGCTGGAACGTGTACCCCCTGCACAGCCTGACGGAGAGCGGGTGGACGTACGACGGCACCGGTCAGGAGGCGGTGGCGGACCCCGATCTCGTGCGGGCACCCGCCTGGCCGTTCGCCGACGCGGGTGCCGTGCGCGCCTGGGGCGGTGACGCCGTCACCTCGGCGAAGCCGCGTCCCGCGCCCTCGCCGACGCCCGGCGCGGCCGTCGAGGGCGCGGACCCGGGCGCTGCGGACGCC